>JBGTEU010000737.1:0-13480 GCA_041747595.1 Bythopirellula sp. | reverse complement strand
GCTCAGACAAAAAATCAGACTGCGAGTGGTGAAAGGGTATTTTCGCCCAAAGCTGGCGCGGGGACAACGTTCTCGTCTCTACAAAGTCTTGCGGACTTCCACAGTAGGTTGTGCATCTCGAAAGTGCGGTCTCCTGTTCGGCTTGGTGGGCATGTCCGCTCGCAGTTGGCCTGCTTGATGGACTTCCGAAAAGCTGAGAATCGCGTCCATCGCGAGACTCGTCTGCTCAAGGACACCATCGCTGTAGGGCAGAATCTCGGCGACGAGCGTGCTCTCGTATCCTATCGAATCGAGTGCCCGCATAGTTTCCTGCCAGGGGACGTCCCCGCCACCCAGTTCGCAAAACTTGTAGCTGCCCTCCCAGCCGAATCGCTCGGAAAAGTCTTTCACATGAACGCGCTTGATTCGGTGGGACAGTAGTTCAATCCAGTGTGGCGGGTGCTGATGATAGCGCAATACGTTTCCTACATCGAAGTAAACTCCCAGGTGATCGCTGCCAAACGAATCAACGAACGATGCCAGCTCGAGCGGCGAGGTAAACAAGCCGTTCCAGACGTTTTCCAAGCACAAATCAACGTCATATTCTTCGGCAACCTCCAACAGGCGAGCGACCGCAACGTGAGCCCGCTCGAGGGCGATGTCGTTGCGGATAATCTCCTGCGGCGCGATGGGGCTTTTAACGACGCCCGGCACAAACAGAAATGCCTGGCAGCCAAGCCAGGCGGCCCTTTGTATGGCCGCGATGTGCAGCTCAATTGATTGGGCTCTGATGTGTTCCTTGTTGCTCGTGGGGTTGCAAGTCCAACTCATGCCACTCGCCAAAGTCTCGACCACCAAGCCCGCCTCGTCGATTAGCCCACGAATTGTCTCGCATTCGAATTGGGTCGTTTGTGGAGTGAGTAGTCCATCGATACCGATGCATAGCTCCAAACCTTCAAATCCGGCAGATTGTGCCTGGCGTAAAGCGGTTACAATTGAATGAGTGCCCTCGAGCCCGTGCTCCATCGACCAATAGCTTATTGCTTTAATCATGAAATGCTGAATTCTCTATTGCCTGAACATTGTCTGCCTCTACATGAATTAGGTAGCAACACCTATCGCCGATCCATGGCTAGAAAGCTCCGCTCCATGTCTATTTGCATCATGCTGGAGCAATTTGCGTTATCCAGGCTGAAAGAGTTTCTACTTTTGTTGAATTGCCTGCCTGAACTCGTTGGGGCTCTTGCCGACGTGCCGTTTGAAGGCACGAGAAAAAGAAAAGGCCGTTTCATAGCCGACGCTGGCCGCGATCGCCGCCAAGTTGTGCTCCGTAAACGAGAGCATCTCGCGCGCTAGCTGCATGCGATAGTTTGTCACAACCGCCATGGGAGTGGCCTTCTGAAATCGCTTGACCATTCGATTAAAATGGGCGGGGGACATTCCCGCTTGACTCGCCAAAATCTCCGTGGTCCACGGATAGGCCAGATTGGTATGGACCTTCTTCCAGAGCTGATCGATGCGACTACGCATGTCGACATCTTCGCGACTGTGCGGCAGTTGGCGAAGTTCACGGTCGACCAAGAGCACAATCAAGTCGGCAAATGATTGCATAGCCGAGTGCGAATCGGGCAGCCGGCTCCGTCGCTCATTTAAGTATTGATTCGCGACGACCGTGAGAAGTTCCACGTAACGCGATTCGAGCAGAACGACTTTTCGTGGAAGGACTTTTGCCCATTCCGTGTCATCAGCCAGATGAAACCATACACAGGACCATTTTTCCTTCGCCTTGTAAACGTACTCGCTTTGGGAGGGAGCGACCAGAAGGTCGCCCCGTTTGAGTTCAAAGGTCTGATCGTCCGACAACAAGATTCCGCTGCCGGCGATCGTTAAGAGCACGACGTGGTAGCCAACGTTGCGCCGTTGGACGACGTAAGGACTAATAAAATGACTGATGCCGCTCAGAAAAATTCCTCGCTCGTCCAACGAAGACCGAGAGTGCCCGGGATGGACAAGGTATTGCTCCTGGCAACCTCGAGGAAAACATACGGCATCCTCGAAGTCATCTCCCCTTCGATAGGAAGTCCACTTGGGGGGCATAACCGACTGGCCTAAAAGATCCATTAAGTACCAATCCAAACACTGACACTTACCACTAAGCCGCGTACGGTGACAGAAAAGTACGCCCGCGCGGTACATACGTGCGCGCGATCTTTTGACCCGTAGTCGCACGCGCTAGTCAGATTGAGCGACAGGATATTTAAGTGGGCGACACAAGACTCGAACTTGTGACCTTTACGGTGTGAAAAAACCCCGACCGAGCCAAAGAATCGGCTTTTCCCCGATGATACACAGATTTTATCGTTGCAGAAGAGAATTGCAATCCGGCTCCGGAGAAACAACGATCTCACCAACCTCATCAGACCAGTCGCGGGAACTGAGGATTTTTCAGGGACGACGACTTGCAAGACGAATCACGCTTTGGCCAGCAAGCGACGATCACCAATTTAGTGGTCGGGTCACGCCAGGCAGCTAGATGCAGGCATCCAAAAGAAAAAGGATTTGGCCATCTGATGTCAATCTAATTGTAGATATCAAGTCCTGAGACTCAATTACCGCTCTGCAATCTCGCCCTTAACGTTCCGTTGCAGAAAGTCGTTTAACGCCTGCTTATAGATCGGCGCCTTAAAGGCCTCGCCGCCGTGCGCGCCGCCTTTTACCACGTGGTACTCCGAGGAAACGCCCGCCTCTTGGAGCGCTTCGTGCAGCGCGGCGCTTTGGTTGAGAGGCACGAGCGGGTCGGCATCGCCGTGCAGGATCAGGAAGGGGGGATCGTTGGCCGACACGTAGGTGATCGGGTTGGCTTGAATGGCCAACTCGGTTTTCTCGGCAATCGGTCCCCCCAAAAGCTGAGTCACCGCGGACCAACTGCGGTCGTATCCCGGAGTTTGAAGTGCTTGGACAAGGTCGGTGGGCCCGTAGTGATCCACAACGGCGCAAACTTCGCTGGAGTGCTCGAGGTTCTCACCCACGTCGAACAGTTTGGTATCGCCGCTGGTCCCAAGCAATGCGGCCAGATGTCCGCCGGCGGAACTCCCCATGACAAGAATCCGCTCGGGGTCGATGCCGTACTCGGCGGCGTGGGCGCGGAGCCAGCGAATCGCCGCCTTGCAATCCTCGATCTGGGCGGGGAAGACCGCCTGTTGACTGAAGCGGTAGTTGATCGCGACGGCGACGTAACCTTGCCTTACATAGTTTGACACCGACCGCTGGGCGCTCTTGTCGCCATGCCGCCAGGCACCGCCGTGAATGCGAACTATCACGGGGCGCAAGTTTTCATCGGGGACTTCGGGCAGATAGAGGTCGAGCTTTTGACGTTCGTGGCCGTCGGTGACATACGGCACGTCGAGTAACTCACGTACCCCCGCCGCTAAGGGTTTCGGCGGCGCTTGTTGGGCGGACACGAGCGTGGGCCAAGCGAACAGAATAACAAGCGCGATTGTCTTGATTGGATTCATAGTTCCTACCAGGTGGGCCCTACTTCGGTACGCGCAATCTGGCTTAGGGGCGTCGGTGCGGCTGAGGTCGTCTCGATGCCCGCGGTGACGGGAATGCCCAGAGTTTTGCCCACGAAATGATTGTCTTGCCATGTGATCCCCTCCAAGGAACAACGTGCCTCGATCACCGCGCGTTTCGGCGAGCTCACCTGGTTTCCGCGGATGATCGTATCGATGGGCGGGAGCGTTGCCTGCTTGTCATCGTCGAGGCCGACCAGCAGCGAGTGTTTGCAATCGACGATCGAGTTGTTTTCGACCACGGCTCGTTGGACTTGAAAGTAGCGGTGAGGCGGGGAATTCGGAATGCCCAACATAATAGAAATCGCCGAGCGGCCGTCGTCCCCCGCAAGTTTTTCGAGGTAATTTTCTCGGACGACATGGTCTTCCCCGATAATGCGGACCCCCCCCGTGCCGCGTGCTGCATTCCCCAAGAATACGTTGCGTTCGACCAGGCAACCATTTCCGTGACGAAGCGTGAGCGTGCCGCTGACTTCTAGGAACGTGTTATAGCGGTAGATATTGCCGCAGGACTTGTTGGAGATGCACTCGGTCTCGCCGTTGCATTTTTCAAAGAGATTGTGTTCGACGACACAGCCCGCCGTGAGCAGGGATGTTTTGCTGTCGCCGATGCGAATGGTTTCACCGCCGTTCTTGCCAAGTTTTTCGCGATGGCCGAAATAGTTGTGATCGATCTGGTGCCGTGCCTCGCCACCATAGCCCAGCCAGACGACGAAGGTTGTCCCTTTGTCGGACTTGCCTTCAAAACTGCAATGGTCGACGCGATTGTTCGAGCCATAAAGTCCCAGCCAGCGACTTTCGCTGGAACCGTCATTCGGCACCGTCGACCGGACCGCACAGTTGGTCAGGCGGCAATTGGACGCGAGTTCATCGGAATCGATCCGGAACTGGATCAGATCGCTGACATTGGGGCCGGGGTTCTCGAAGAGCAAACCCTCGACGGCGATGTATTCCCCTCCAATGCGCAGGATGCTGCTGCCCGTGATGACGGCCTTGCCGGGCGTGGCGGCTTTCAGCGTGATAGGGGCGCCTTGGGTCCCGTGGCCGCGCACCAAAATCTTTTCATCGCGGTACTCGCCGTCATCGAGAATGAGATTGTCGCCCGGCTGGGCGATTTCGAGCGCCGCTTGCAATGCTTTGATGTTGCCGACGGGAATGTCCTTGGCGAGAGCGGCGGGAATCTCCAAGAGTGGTAGCAGCGCACCGAGCAAAGCGAAGTGCAACAGTTCTCTGATCGAGCGTGAGGGGAGCATGAACAACCTCATTCCGTGACTTATTCGGTGAGTGGCTTGTGCGTCTTGAGCCACTCCTCGCCTTCTTTGGTGAGGAAAAAATCCATCCACATGTAATACATTTTCGTTTCCGGTTCGGCCTTCACGCCATGCAACGAACCGAGCGGGATATGCAGCAACGAGTACTCTTTGAAGCGGGCGTGAGTTTCGTCGGCACTGACGATCACATTATTCTCCGCGAGGCCCAGAAACAACTGATCGAGCATGGGGTGACGATGCGCTCCCACTTCATCGGGGCCCGTAGTTTGCACGGTACCCATGGCCACTCGAGGGATGTATTGGTTGGGGAGGACCGTGCGACTGACCGTTTTGGGGCTCTTGATCGCTTCGCGATAGGGCTCACAATCTTCAAATGTCGTGAAATAGATTTTCGTGGCTTCGCGGGCTGTAAGAGCTTTGATGTCGAGCAAATCTTGCTCGGAGAGTTTTTTGTGAATGCGAACATAGTGCAAAACCTCGTTCCGAGGCACGTCGATTACCATTTCCTCCGTCGAAATTGGCAGTGCGATCGTTTCTTCGTCGATGGCGTGATCTTCGCCCGCGAATCGTAAATTCCCCTTGCCCTGGATGAACAGCAGAATCGTCGCGTGATCCGTCAGATTCGGCTCTTTACGAGAGGCCGGACCCGCGACGGCAATATGGGTGGCCACGACCTCGGGCACTTCGTTTTCGAGAAGAGATTCCTCGCGGACTTCGCCGGTTGCCGGCGGACGCATGTCAAAGTCTTGCTGGCGGATCTCGGTGGCTATTGCTCGTGCCGAAGGCAGCACCGCCGTGAACGCAAGGAGCGCACAGAATGTGAAATAGCGTTTGGTCGCGAACATTGTGGAGCTCTTCAAAGTATTCTCTTCGCATTGCGAGAAAAAATTGCCATCACCCAGGGACAAACGATCAACAGGCAACTTGCCGGTTCAGGGATCGTCGCCGCGGCAACACCGAGGGCTACGGAGCTCCCGAATTGGCGTTGCCAGAGGAGAAAATCGCGGCCGTCGGAATCGCCATCACCGTCCGCATCTCCAAGGGCGTTGATTCCGTACGCGTCTTGCCACACGTCGAGATCCAAGGCATCGACCGTGCCGTTGCGATCAAAGTCCGCGGCGAACAAGGCCGTGAGATTGACGCTCGACGCTGTGTAGCTCAAATGCCACGTGAGGCCACCGGCGATGGCGGGAAGGTCTATGTCGGCGAAGCTATTCAGCACCGACGCCGCGGAAAGCAGTTCGAAGTGATCCCCTGGTGCGGGGACATAATCGTCAGCCAAACTGACCTCGAGAGTTCCGTTCAAAATTGCGATGCCGTTGGCGGAAATCACTCCGGACGACGTGCCATCAAGTTCCATGCTCAATGTTCCGCCGACCGATTGAGTGTAGTTGCCAACGATGCTCAACTCAGCGTCGGACGTAAGCCGCAATTGACCGGTTCCCGTGCCCCCGAGCCCGAGTTGACCAATTGGGGCAACAGCGGTGTTTACCGTAACGACGCCCCCTTGGTCAAGAATGACGGAGGTGCTCGACGAGTCGTTGCGTGGGGTTGCCACGGTGGCGGCGTAGAGCGCCCAATCGAGGGCCGCATCGTCGTTGATTTGCACGTTGACGTTGCCGGTTTGTAGATTCTCAAGCCGGTCCCCCAGATCAAGGACACCGACAAAGGTTTCCGATGCGGCGAGTTGAGCATCCCAGCCAAGGGCTGAGAAGTCGAACCGATTTTCGGGGTTCATATTGAACAAGCGGAGAAAGTCGGTGCTGTTGGAGTCACCCGACTGGGTCATCGCCAGGGCGAGCGAAGCGTGCACGACTTTCTCACCGGGGTCGAGGGTATGCTGAATTGTGAAGGCGACATTCTTGTTTCCGGAGTTGTCGTCGAACTTTGTAAGCGGCAGTGCCGAGGAATTGGCAACGGCGGCTTGCCAGGCGGGATCAATAAAGGCGTTGTCGACGCTCGAAGCGCCGTCATAGACGAAGCCGTCGATGTCGCCGACTAAATAATCGCGGATCGACACGTCATAGGTATCGAGTGGCGCGACATTTTGATTCCAGAATGCCGCGTCGGTCCAATTTCCCGTGCCCCCCTGGTCGTGAAATACTTGGATAACAGCGGCATCATTCATTTGGGCTTCATAAAGGCTGGTTGTCCCGCCAGCGGTGACCGGCGTGGCCGTGGGTCCAGATTGGTCATAGTAGCCCGGAGGCTGGGGTCCAAAAGTGGTGTCCTCGACAATCGTGCCCCGCGATCCGATCAGCCAGTTTTGTGACGTCGGTGGATTTTGAATCCTAAAGCTGTCGGCCGTCGAATTCCAAACCACCATGTTCGAACCGGACCAGCCATGCGTGGTGCCAAAGCTGCCGCGATTGCGCACATTGATCGCATTCCCCTCGATGGTGACGTTGTCGAACAGTGTTCCCGAGGCCCAGCGTTGATGAGGGCCGCTGTCGCTGTTCGCGTTGGTGGCCGTCGAGTTATGAAAGACGTTGGGCCCGGCGGGTCGTGTGCTGTTGTTGACGAAGTCGTGCCGCCCCTCGTCGGCATGGGAATTGGTCACAAAGCCGAGTTCGCCGCTGAGGTCGAATGTGTAACGGCGCTCGCCCGTGATCTGACTTACAGGCTCGATGCTCCGTACATTGTCGACGGTGACCCATTTCGAGCCGGGATTCGCAACGACCGCCGAATCGCCAAAATGGGCGACTTCGATATCTCGGATCCAGACATTCTGAGCCCGATTCGTACTCTGGCTTTGCCCAATGGAAATAAACTCCCAGGCATGGTCCTCGTCGATGGGGGAATCGTAGTCGGAATCACCCCGCAGGTTCTCGATCCCGATGTTCTGGATCGCGCCCGCCCAACTGTATGCACGGATCGTGCCGCCGCCAAATTGTTGGTCGAAGGAATTCGCAAGCGGTGCGTCGAGAAAAATGCGATTCCCCTCGATCCGGGTAATCGTGCGATCGTAGCGGAGGTTCATCGTTCCCGGATTCCATGAGGGATCATTATCGGGAGGGTCATCCATTCCCACCGCTTCTATCCATTCCTGCGTGCTTGGCCGCTCGATGCGAACGGTGTCACCCACTGAGAACCCCGAAGTTGAGTCGACCCGAAAACTACGCGAACCGGCAGGGACAACCTTGTCGATCATGTTGCGAGTCGATCCAACGTCGGATCGATTGCCGTTGCCGAGGACTTGTATCAGCGGGCGTTGATTCGGGTTGTCGCCACCGGTGAGCGGATTGCGGCCGTGGAGAACTGTGCCGCCGATGCCGGAACCACTGCCACGCAGGACCACGCCGCTGGCGCGGATTTGCAGTTGGTCGGCAATGTCGAAGGTGCCTGGCCCGAGCAACACGGTGCCGCGAAAGCCGTCGGGGCCCAATGGCAGCGCCGAGACTTGGTTGATCGCGGCTTGAATGTGAGCCGTGTCGTCGCCGCCGATGGGATTTATTGTCACGACGCTCGGGATGGCAGCCGGAATGAGCTGTGTCCCTTGGCCGCGATAGCCGACGTTCGAGAAATCGAGGATGCGATCCCCTTCGGCGTCAGGAACATAAATCAAACGGTCCGTCACGCCGGTTTTGACCCACGCGCTCTCGGCTGCAAAGCCTGAAGGACTCAGCAGCGAACAACTCACAAGCAAAAGGAGAGCGGTCCGCCGTCTCATATCTATGCAGATATCTGTGCAGAGCAATTCCGGCATGGTCGCCAACTTGTAGAAATCGATTCGCGTCCCAACAAGATGACGCAGGAACGCTGTGAAAAGAAAGCCGGAGTAAGTCCGCTCAGTACTTATAATGGGTCGGATTCCGGAGGTTGACAACCGAAAGGCACTGAACGAGATTCCGGATTTTCAACAACCTGACTTTTCATGCCAAGTGGGGACCAGCATAGACAAACAGGCACGTGGTGTCGAAATTTCGGAATAATATGCGGATTTTCCGGATATCGGATCATTAGGTTGGCTATTTAGAATGATTACCACTATTCCGAAAATCTGAACTCCACGACTTTTCCTAGAGTTCGTTCGCACGAAAGCGAATCATGTTGCATGTCGCGCTCTTGGTGGAAACCTCTCGTGAGTATGCCCGCGGGCTGTTGCGGGGCATTGCCCGATATCATCAAGAGCATGGACCGTGGTCGATTTTCTTCGAACCGCATGGACAAAATGATCCCCCGCCGTTTTGGCTGAAAACCTGGCGGGGAGACGGCATCTTAGCCCGCGTGGATGATAAGCGGATGGCCAACGCGATCCTGCAAACGGGGATTCCCTCGGTCGATTTGCGTGGAGCGTTTCAGAACTTGGGATTGCCGTTTATCGGTGTCGACAACCGCCCGGTTTCGAAACTGGCGTTTGACCATCTGCAGGACTGCGGGTTGCGGCATTTTGCTTTTTGCGGCACTCCCCGCGGGGAAAATCCCAATCAAGACCGGCGGTGCGACTACTTTGTCGACGCGGTGCGGGCAGCCGGATACGAGTGCGAAGTCTACTTGGGTGAATCACACAAGGGTCGCGCTGTTGATTGGGATAAGCAGCAACGGCAAATCGTAAAATGGCTTCAGCAACTTCCCAAACCCATTGGAATTATGACCTGCCATGATGGGCGGGGGCACGAAGTGCTGGATGCCTGCCGACGGGCGGACTTGCATGTGCCCGATGAAGTGGCAGTCATCGGGGTAGATAATGACCCCCACTTGTGCAATCTTTGCACGCCACCGCTCACCAGCATCGACGTCAACCCAGGCCGCATCGGTTACGAAGCGGCGCGTGTGTTGCACGAGTTCATGTTGGGAAAAAAGGGGAGTTCCGAGCCAGTTCTCTTGGGACCACCCCGCGGCGTGGCGGCTCGGCAATCCACCGACGTGCTGGCGGTGGCGGACGAGGAGGTTACCGCGGCGATTCGGTTCATTCGTGAAAAGGCGGTGGAGGGAATCCGAGTGAAAGACGTTCTGGACCTCGCCACCCGTTCGCCGACCACGCTCGAACGGCGGATCAAACGCATTCTGGGCCGGACCATCAAGGCCGAGATTACGCGCGTGCGTCTCGCGCGGGCGAAGCTCTTGCTCTGCGAAACAGATTTACCGATCTGGAAAGTGTCAACCCGCACAGGTTTTAGCGAGTCGAAATATTTCTGCGACGTGTTCCGGTCAAACGAAAGCATGACGCCTTCGGACTACAGAAACAAGTTTCGCGACCAAATGTAGTTGGCTTGCGGGAATTGATGCCGGACGGCTCATGCTCACCAATTCCCAGAAGTCGAAAAATTGGAACTGTTATCCAAGTAATCGGATTGTTCTCTTTGATGGGAAGGATCATCCTATATCTAGCTCGGAATCTCTTCAGTCTTTCTTGTATTTCTCTTCACGGCGAGTTCGAGGCAATACTCCCGTACTTGCGTGTCAGTGCTTAGTGCATCGCAATGATAACTTTTTGGAAAGGTTAACGTCATGGCAGCGGCCCAGGTCAAACCGGTATTCACATTCGTGGTGGGCGTATTCGTTCTCAACATTTGCTTCTCGACGTCAGCATTCGGCGTGGTGAAGATTTTCGACGGCTTTGGCGATGCCGATATCAATAACAACGGTATTCCGTTGGAAGCTGTCGACGTGAATATCCAGGGTTCAGCGGCGACGACAACTTATACGCCCGGACGCCTTGCAACGGATCCGAATCTGCCAGTCAATCATGAATTGACGAGCGTGGCTGATCCCTCTGACCAGGGGATTCGCTGGCTTAATATCCGCGGCTTCACAGCCGGGAACGATGGCTTAGGATATCCAGGGTCGGGTGAGTCAAAACCCTCCGTGCGTATCGTGGATGACACTCAAGGTGCCATGCAAGAAACGAAGCCGATTGGCGTAGAAGGTGGTCTTGGACTCGCGGCCATCAACAGTGGAAATGCCATGGCATGGGAATCGCGAGGCGGGGGAAGTGTCGCTGCGGGCTTTTTCGACAATACAATCAGCTTAGGGCCCGAAATTGGCGACGAGGTCAAGGTAAGTTTTGATTTTCGCGTCTGGCGTGATGCCCCCAATCTTAATTCAGGAACGCCCGACAATCTGCCCACATTTGGTGAGTTGCGCTTTGGTTTATACCAGGACACCGACAACCAGCTCGGCCAGGTAAATCCCTATGCGGGCCGACAAGTTGATAGCGAGGGAAATCCACTTCCCGTGGGGACATTCGTCCCAGCGACATGGGGCGTCGACGAAGGTTTATTTGAAGGACTCAACAACAAGCCCGATCGACCTGGTAGTGAGATCGGCACGAATGGCGATCACGGTTGGCAAGCAAGCGTCTTTATGGGACAGGCATTGCTACCCAACGGAGGTGGGAGCCGCATCCGTGAAGAAGTCCAAAGCGACCGGATTCTGCAGGGAAGTGACGTGCAAACTATCGCTCAGCCTCAGAACCTCAATCCCGATCCGTTCGGCACGCCGATTTACGATTTTGTCAATATGGATATTGCCAAGGTCTACAACATAGCCCTGTCGCTCAAGCGAGACATCTATGTTGGCAATCAGGGAAGTTACGAAACAATCCTGAGTACGCTGATAATTACGGACAAAGCGACGCAACAGGTATGGACGCTCAGTGGTATGGAAGACGACTTCGAAGTTGAGACGCCGGTATTCGGTGGGGGTATCCAAAGCGACTCCTGGGACTACTTTGCGCTTCGCAACGCCTCCTCAGGAAACGGTGAATTCGACTTTCTTCTCGACAACTTCATGGTTGAAGTCTTCGGAAGTAACGCGGTCGAAGACAGCGGCGACTTCGATGGCGACGGCGACGTCGATGGCCGTGATTTTCTGATCTGGCAAAGGGGCGGCTCGCCCAACCAGTTGAGCGCCGGCGATCTCGCGCTTTGGCAAAATCAATATGGAACGGGGGCACTGTCTGCTTTGGGAGTCGTGCCCGAACCAAGCGGGATTTGCTTAATCTCCCTGGGACTAGCACTCATGGTGGGGCGGAGAAAGAAGGTTTAACGATACGAGGAAATGACATTTTAGATTTGCCGAGTTCTGATTTCACGTGATTTACAACTTATGCCCTCGGGCCGGGCTCGGCTGCACTCTTCTTTGGGAGGTGAGACTAATGAGTAGGTACGCAAAAAGTCACATTGTTATTCGGTTTCTTTGTTTGAGTCTGTGTTTAGCAATGTTTGTCACCAAGGCGAATGCCACGGTAATCGTCGACGATAGTTGGGCGGACGGCGGACGCGACGACGGCGCGGATCCCTTGGACATGAATTGGTGGACTTCGGCCGCTTCGGCGGGGATCGAAGTCTCCGTCGGTTCGATGGGAATGGTCACTGGCACTTCAGGCCGCGGGATTCATGGTATTTTTCCGACGCAAACTTTGGCCAACGTGGGTGATAAGCTAGTTGCAACTTACACATTCACGACTCCGGCAACGATTGGCAGTGGTGCCACGGGCGCTTTTCGCGTGGGACTTTTTGATACCTTGGGCCGCGCTGAACTTGACGCCAATGTGAATGCATCCTCGGGCTCACCAAACGCGCATTATGGCTGGGGCACCGGGGCTGGTGGGCCCGGAACCGCCGGATTACCTGGTTACATGATGGACATGGATATGCTCACCGGAGCCGACGACTTGTCATTTCGTAAGCACGATTCCGGAACGGTCAATCCCACGGGTCGGCTTATGGGAACGACAACGGGCTTCACGCAGCTATCGCCGACTGGACCCGACGGGGCATATGCATTCACCGCCAATACGACCTATACCGGTTCGATATCAATTACCCGAATCAGCGCTACAGAAATGGAACTGACCGGTACTTTGGACGCGGCTTCGCATTCCGTCACCGACGTGTTCGATTCGGCAAGCTTTGGAATGTTGGCATTTTGGGCCAATTCCAATATCTTCGGCTCTTCGAACACACCGAACGTGGCAGACAACGGCATTGATTTTTCGAACGTACGCATCGAGTTCATTGCCATACCTGAACCAGGCTCGCTCGTGCTACTGACGGCGGCTGGAATGTTCGGATTTGCACGGCGCAAGTTGCGCTAAAGGACACGCAAAACGAATCAGGGATGAAATGTTCGGCAGACGCTCTATTACATTTCTTAGCAAGGAAGAAACTATGTTTGGCATGTCAGGTCGGAGTTCTCGCCAACGAGACGCCACGAGGGGCTTCACTTTGGTGGAACTTTTGGTAGTGATCGCGATTATCGGTGTTTTGGTCGCTCTTCTCTTGCCAGCAGTACAAGCCGCTCGAGAGGCGGCCCGGCGAATGTCATGCAGTAGTAATCTGAAGAATATCGCGCTGGCGATCTTGAATTACGAAAATTCCAAGAAGACGCTGCCGCCGGCTCGGCTTGGTCCCGATAGTACAAACTCTGCTGAAGTCTTTCACTTAAATACTCCGGTTCAGCGTTCCGGGGCCAGTGGATTCGTACTGCTCTTGCCGTTTCTCGAGCAGCAAGCGCTTTTCGATTCTCTGGAAATTCACACGAAGAACGGCCTCTATCCGGCCGGAATATTCGGTGCCTTCTGGCGGACGCCGGAACGCGAGGCCTCGCTCAATAGATCGCTCGATATCCTGCGTTGCCCATCTTCGGAAGCCTCGCGGCACAGCGAATCGCCGACGTACTCATCATGGACCCTAAAACCTGCTGTTGGCAGCT
>JBGTEU010000736.1:0-5123 GCA_041747595.1 Bythopirellula sp. | reverse complement strand
AGACGAAGCGGTAGCGTTTGCCGCGATAAATAGCTTCGAATTCCGGCAGACCTAGCACTTCCTCTTCTTCGGCGATTCGCGTAACGACGCAATTGCCCCCATGGGCCAAATCGGCGTTCTCAAAATTTTCCGGTTGCTCGCCAAAGCTCTTTTTCTGGTTGGCATCCGTAAATAAATAAAGACGACCCCGATATTGCACGGCGTGAAATACGCTTCCCGGCACGCGTTGGTAATCGTTCACGTAGGCCACCACACTGTCCCCATTCAAAACAGGCACAAAGGCGCGGGGATTTTCCTGAAAGGCAGCGAGTTTCTCGGGGCCTTCCATGAAATACACTTTACCGTCGTAAGTGGATTTAAATTTCGACTTTCCACGCTGCCAGATTCCTTCGGTTTGGATCGTCACGGGACAATAACCCGACAAGGCTCGATTTTCGATTTTTTCACCGGGTGCATCGGCATCGTCCAATATCGCCTTAGCGCGTTTTTTTGCCCTGGTTTCCAACTCATTCAGAGACGAATCCGCCTCGTTCGCATCGCCGAATCTGGACACGCGGACGTCGACCAATTGATCGCTGAAGGGAATTTCGATTCTGGCAATCCCCTGAGGATCAATCTCAGAGGCCAGACCATAGCGATGCGGATTGATTAAGAACAGTTTGCGATGGAACGCGCTCGAAAAAAAATAACGCAAGCCGTCAACCACGGCCACCGTTTCGGGCAGACCCGCGACGATGCGCTGATCTTGCACTTTGCTGACGATGCATCGCCCACCGTCCACAAGATCGGCATTATCATACGCGTCCGGTGAGGCTTGAAACTGGGATAGTTTTTCTTGACTCGCAAAGAAGAAAAGCCGTTGCCGGTGAAGAAGCCCCCATTCCAATTGGCCCTCCACCCGTTCACCTAATTCAACATAAGTCACCGGACAATCCCCATTAAGGACGGGCAGGTATCTTACGGGTCGTGCCGCGAAGATATCGCGTTCACGGGGGCTGACGAGCAGGTAGACCTTTCCATCGTAAATTGCTTGGATCTTTTCGGCTCCCAGAACCCATTGTTGGTGATCGCACAAGGAGACAACACAGAATCCGTGAGCAGCGAGGGAAGTGGGCCGGCTTTGTTGCGGTAATATATGGAATGGATCGGATTGTCCGGCGACGTTTGATGACGGACCATCCACGGTGCGCTGCGCAATTCTCAGCGATGGTGCCAGCCGATAGGGAGTCGGCGGCGTATGACTTTGCGCGAACAACTCGGAGCCGCTTGCTGCAGCACCGACCAACACAGCCATGAAAACAGCAGTTCGTTGAAAACGTTTGGCTAACATTGGCACAGCAATCGGGCGAAGAATCGGGGGGGGCGGGATTGTAGTGCTGACGCCACGGGACGGCGACACCGATCCCTCAAACCAGGACAAAAGAGCTAGCAGGCACGCCGCACGATCGTTGCTATCATAGACGCATGAATAACACCAAGAACTCTCGGTATGCCCTAATTACCGGCGGTGGCAGCGGCCTGGGACGCGAGTTTTGCTGCCATCTGGCCAGCCAGGGTTGGCACGTTGCGGTGGCCGACGTTGACCCCGAAGGGGCCGAAGAAACTCTTGCCATCCTGCGTGACCGCGGAGGCCAAGGTCAAGTTGAACTGCTCGACGTCAGTGATTTTACCGCCTGGCAATCGTTGGTTGGAAGGCTTCGCACTCAGTGGCCACGCTTGGATCTGCTCGTCAACAATGCCGGCATCTGTGGGGCGGGCACGATCGGTGAGTACCCTCTTGGCGATTTTCGCAGAATCCTGGACGTGAATTTGTTCGGAGTCGTTCATGGCTGCTATGCCTGTGTTCCTTGGCTGCTGGAAACGGCTCCGGGGGGCTGCGTGGTGAATGTTGCCTCGATTGCCGCGTCGCTCAACGCCCCCACGATGTCGGCTTACTGCGCTTCAAAGGCAGGCGTGATCGCCTTCTCAGAATCTCTTTACGGCGAGCTCTTGGCTAAAGGTGTCCACGTGACCGTGGTGATACCGGGCTTTTTTCGTTCTGAGTTACTTCAGCAGGGCCGGTTTGAAGATGATCGTCTTCGCGAGATTGCCGAACGTTACACCCGCAATGCAAACTTCATCGCGTCTGACGTGGTGATTGAAACCATGAAATCCATCGAGCGGCGGCGACTCTATGTCGTACATGGTAGTAAAGCTCGGTTGGCTTGGCGGCTTAAGCGCCTTGCACCAGCGCGTTTTCATCGGTTTGTCATCCGAAGTTTCGACAAAGACTCCCGTAAGATCCGTCGCGACGGTTGAACCAAAAAGCGTGATCGGCCATATTGGCTGAAAATTCGTTTCTCTCACCATGCTTTTGCCATGCTCCATCTTCAGGCCCCCACCGACGCAAGTTGGCTCGACCAGGTTGATGCCAATCTGGAAGAAGTGCTCATCGACCACGCTCATTGCGAAAAGAAAGCCGCGGGGACGGCGCTGAATTTGATTTTTCATTACGTCGATAACATCGAGCTCTGCCGCGAAATGACCGAGATTGTCAACGAGGAGCTTGAACACTTTCACATGGTGATTGAACTGCTGGCAAAACGAGGGATTCGTTTCCGACGACTCAAACCAAGTCAGTACGGTAGCCGGTTGCACGCGCTGGTGCGGAAAAACGAGCCCGAGCGGGCCGTGGATCGCCTGCTCGTTGCGGGTTTGATTGAGGCCCGCAGTTGCGAACGATTTCAAGCCCTCGCCGAGCATGTTGCCGATCCCGAATTGGCCACATTTTATCGCAGCTTGTTTGAAAGTGAAGCGCGGCATCATGCCACTTACACCCGGTTGGCCAAGCAGTTTGCCCCTGACGATGCCGTCGAGGCTCGATTGGCCGAATTTTACGAGGCCGAGGCCGAAATCATGTCCGAGCGGGAACCCCGGGCCCGAATGCACAGTTAATCGTGTGCGGTACCATGCGGTGGCCAGTTCGTGGCCCCTAGCCGTTGGAGGCTCTTTTTCGTTAAAATCAGTGGTTTCCTGTTGCAAGACTTTTTTCAACTAGAGCGGTGTATTCGATGAAAATTGCGATCATAGGTGGCGACGGTACTGGTCCTGAAGTTGCCGCGGAAGGGGTCAAAATCCTCAAGTCCGTAGCCAAGCTAGAAGGCTTTGCCGACAAGCTGGAACTCACCGATCTTGATTGGGGTGGTGATCGCTATCTCAAGACAGGCGAAGCGCTCCCCGCCGATGGGCTCGATCAACTCCGCAAGTTCGATGCGATTCTGTTGGGCGCCGTAGGACATCCCGACGTGGCCCCTGGTATTCTCGAGCGGAAATTGCTATTGGACGTGCGATTCGGATTGGATCAATACATCAATCTTCGTCCAGTGAAGTTGTTTCCCGGAGTTGAAACGCCCCTCAAAGACAAAGGCCCCGAGGATATCGATTTTGTAGTCGTTCGCGAAAACACCGAAGACCTGTATTGCGGCGCCGGTGGCTTCATGCACAAAGGCACCCCGCACGAAGTCGCCACTCAAATGGCCATATATACACGCAGAGGTTGCGAGCGCTGCATTCGCTATGCTTTTGAATACACGCGCAGACGGAACAATCCCAAGGGCAAAAAACTCACCCTCGTCGCCAAGACGAACGTCCTCACGACGGGTCATGACCTTTGGTGGCGGGCGTTTAAAGAAGTCGCCACAGAGTATCCCGACATCGAGGCTGACTACAACCACGTCGACGCCTGTTGCATGTGGATCGTCAAGAATCCCGAATATTACGATGTGATCGTCACCACCAATATGTTCGGCGACATTATCACCGATCTCAGCGGCATGATCCAAGGAGGGATGGGGGTCGCGGCGGGGGGCAACATCAATCCCGAACCCGGCGGCGTAAGCATGTTCGAGCCAATGGGCGGAAGCGCGCCCAAATACACGGGCACCGGCAAGATTAATCCCATCGCCACCATCAACGCCGTGAGCATGATGCTCGAACAACTGGGCCAATCGACCGCCGCGGAGCGCGTGATGAGCGCGATCATGCACGTGACGGGGAACAAAATGAAAAGCCAATCTGCCGGCAAAATGGGTTGCTCGACCAGCGAAGTCGGCGATTTGGTGCTCGACGCCTTGGCGTAGTGTTCAACTCTTGATAAGTCTCATAACGGTTAAACCCGGCGCATTTGCACCCTCAAACTAGGTTTGCCGACCCACGAGCGCTGACGTAGGATTGTGCGGCGTCCCACAGAGGCGGTGGGGAGAAATGCAGATGAAGTATAAGCTTACCCTGGCAGAGTCGGGAAAATATGTCATCTGCCAAGTCTTTGAGCCGGTGACCACGGAATTTGCCCTAGAATTTGGCAAGGCGGCGGCTGATGCGTCGCATCAACATGATGTGAGTCGGCAGCTCTATGACGTGCGCGCCGTGAGGAACGTGGCTTCCGTTCATCACAATTACGATTTTGCCTACAAAGACATGGAACTTCTGGAATTAGATAATACCAACCGCGCGGCTATCCTTGTGGATCCCAACGACAGATCGCATGATTTTGTGGAAATCGTTTCGCGAAACGCGGGTTACAATGTCCGCGTGTTTACCGACGAGCAAAAGGCGATCGCTTGGTTGGAAGAGGAAACTGCCTGATTGCACGTCGAGCACCGATCATCCATGCATCCAGTCGAGATCCTAGACGCCCGCAAGTTTTCCGCTGCCGATGCCCGGGCGATTGCCGAACTCTTGTCAAAGGTTTGGCCCAATCCGAACAAACCGATTGAGCACCGTCAGCAGCGGATGAGCGATATGGGCCGGGACTACGCGGGACCGGAGGAACAAGCCCCGCGGTCGATCGTAATACGCGATCAAGGCCGAGTGATTGCCCATGCGGGCGTTACCTCGCGGACCATAGGCACCTCGGCCGGCGATCTCACCATTGCCGGCCTCGCCGGGGTGTGCAGCGACCCGGAATTTCGCGGCCAAGGGCTTGGTGAAATCGTAGTCCGAGAGGTGTTCCAGCTTGTGGATCGAGACATATTTCCTTTTGCACTTTTTCAAGCGAACTCCGGCGTGCAACCCTTTTATGAAAAACTGGGGGCCTGCCCGATCAGAAATCGCATAGTCAATTCGCTGGGCGACGATCCGCAAGC
>JBGTEU010000735.1:0-2175 GCA_041747595.1 Bythopirellula sp. | reverse complement strand
CTGACCATTGACCTGGGAGCGCGCATACATGGTGCGGTTGATGGGGTCGTAAATATCGTTCAGCACATCGACAAAAGACTGCGTCGTGAGCTGCATGTTGAACTGCTCTTGCAGCAAGAGCACGTCGATCGGCTTGGCAATGCCGTTGACGGATTCCAGGCCGATGGCTTCGAGCACCGTGGAGGAGTAGGGCAAGCGAGCGGTTTGCGTGCCACCAGTTGCTTGCGCGGTGGCCGTGTTGTAAGTCACGATCCGCAATTGGGCCTGCGCAGACGAACACAACAAGAGCGCAAAAACACAAGCGCACGGAGAGAATTGGAATCGAACGAATCCTGCTGTCATCTACTGCTCCGAAAAAAACCCGCTAAGTGAGCCGGGTGCCCCATTCCATTAAACCCTGCCAAAACAGGATTCACAACGAATTTGCGAGTTTCATGGGTGAAACCCACAGGAAACCGGCTTTATCCGCGATTGCGAGCCAGGCTCAGACAGGCCGATAACAGAATTAGCAAGGCCGCGGCCATTGGTTCAGGAATCATGAGGGTACCTGACAATCCCCCTGGCATTTGACCGTACTGCTGTTGCCAGATCAGCAAATCGTCCGTATCGACCGTCCCGCTGTTGTTGGCATCGCCCATGGCGAGCGTGGAGCCCGTGCCAAAACCGCGTTGCCAGATCAGGAAGTCACGACCATCGACGTCGCCATCGCCATCGAAGTCGGCGGTATCGACAAATACCGATTCCACGCTGCCGGAAAGGTTGAGCGTGAGGCTTCCGAGCGAGGTTGCGCCCGGCAGATTTTCATCCGAAAAATTGAGCGTGTAACTCGCCGCGTATTCACCGACCATCGAAGTATCGATGGCCGCGTTGAATGAGAACGACGTTCCGGCGGCAAGTGCCTCCGTGCCGTTGAACGTGAAAAGATCCGTGGGAAGCTTCGAAAAGTCGCCCAAAGCCGAGATAGAATCCAAATCCAGTTTCGCCGTATAGCCGGCCGTGCCGACGAGGTTGGCAATGTCGAATTGAAAGGCCGGGACGTTGCTTCCGAGCGTGACCGTGCCAAAATCGTGGGAGAGCGTATTCTGGTCGCTTGCCAAGGAGAACGAAGGATTGGCGTGGGCCAACACGTTGAGCGACACGTTGATCAGATCGTTGGCATCGTTCGCACCCCGGCCGCTGCCGCCGCCGGTTGTGATGTCGAGATTGTTGATGGTGACGGTCCCCGAGCGTTGCCCCGCGGTGGCGGTGTTCGTGTTGAGCCCGATCGACATGACTTTGCTGCTCGTTCCGGACGTGAGAATCGGAAAGGCGTTGTATCGACCCGTCACCGACGAGGTGGCGAGCCCGCCGGTGGTCACTTCGTAGTACGTGCCGTCGAGGCCGATCTTGTTGAGCGTCACGTTCTGCGCCGCGGGCACGGCCGCCCCCACGATCACCGAGCCGAGGTTGACGTTCAACTGCGAACCGCCGCTGATGTTCGGCGAGGGCCCCACATAAAGCTGCGAATCGTTTTGCTGGTCGACAAAGACCGACCAGACATATTCGGGTCGATCCACGTAGGGATTTCGGTTTTCTTGACGGTAGGGGTTTGTAATCGCCGGCGCACCATTACCAGCCAGTCCGTAGATCGCATGATTGCGGCGGCGCTCGAAGTCGTCGGGTACGTCGCGATAGTGGTACACCAATAACGACGACAGGTCACCCATTTGAGTGCCTCCGGTGGAAGGAAGCGAGGCATCGGTGAGACTTAATGCAGAGTAGCGAGTCGCCATATAGAACTGCGCACGGGCCACGTCGCCGGCATCGGCATCACCGGGATAAAAGTGAGTCGATCCCACCGTAGCATAGCCGCCGGTGTTGTTGTCGAGACCAAAAGCGCGATTGCCACGAGAGTTATTGATATCAGGATCGGAGGGGCGCAGATTGAATTGGTCGGATGTTCCGTTTCCTCCCAGGCGCGAATCAGGCCAGATGTGTTCACGATTCCAAATGAGGGGACTCGTATTCCATGTACCGTTCACAGAGGCACGATTGTAAATCAGCAGGATATTGTTGGCGTTGTTAGGATCGGTGTCAGTATAGGGTGCCGAAAATCGGGCATTGTCGTAGGACACGCTTTTCATGTCGCTGATAATCGTGCGCAACTGCGTCTTGAGCGTCGCGCCGGTGCCGGTC
>JBGTEU010000734.1:0-5945 GCA_041747595.1 Bythopirellula sp. | reverse complement strand
AGGTCCGCCCACATCAGCAGCGCACGACTCGTTTCGGTCTGACTCCCGGGCCCATCTGCTATTACAAAGTCGGCTTCCCGGGCGAGAACGGGCAACTCGTCAAGGACTTGGTCCGCATTCGTGAGTCGAACTAGGGAGATTTCTGGCAACGCCTCACTGAGCCACTCCGATGAAGACTGTTGCGTATCGCAATCGGCCAGGATGACTCGGTGACCTTGAGCGTGGAGCCAGCCGGCCAGTGATCCGGCCAGCGTTGATTTCCCAACTCCCCCCTTCGAATTGACGATAGCGACGATCATGCAGCAAGGAATACGGCAACGTCTGCATCGTTGGCAAGCAGAATCTCTAGTGCGCGAATGACCGGCCTGTAGTTGAGCCACGTCGTCTGCTGACATGCTGGCCAGTCAGCATGTCAGCTCTGCAACGTCCCGTGATTGAAGAATGTTCTTGCGCGAATGCTTACGGCAAGTCATCGTGGCAACCGATGTCGCAACATTTTTGAACCGCACCGGGAGACTTGCCCATGAGGTCACCCAACGCCAACGGAGCCTACCGGGAGGCGGGACACCCTTTGCTGGGATGTGAGACATTAGACTACCGGGAAGCGAAACACCTAGTACAGGGAAGCGAGACATTTAGGAGCGCATTGGTACAGGGAAATGAACCACATTTTGGCGATTCAACTTCGCGAATCGATTGGACAATCGGGGCATCTTACTCTGAATGAGTACTCTATTGAAAACAATCAAGGGATCAGAGTTGCACGAGCCTGGCAGCTGGGAGGAAAAGTCGCCACGAGTCCCCCGAATCGCGGTCAATGAGTATCGGGACGGGCGCGACGAGATGAACTTAGTCGAGCTGCCTCTCTCTAGCATTGCAGACCGCTTCCTGGACGGTCGTAAAACCGTCGTGTTCGTCGATGAATACTGGGACCGGGAGCTGGGAGAGCGAGCCACCAGGGAGTTGGCGATTTCCGGGAGCGACCGTTACGGCTTGCCGACGGCCCGCGACGAAGACGTTCTACTCGCCTGCGTACAGCTTTCGAGCATGCGAGACTTCCGTGAACGCGACGTGCATTTCAGCCGTTACGAACTCTTGCGATTGTTGCGGTGGCCCGATGAGGGAAAGTATTACCGGCGGCTCTCGGTATCGCTGCGA
The DNA here is from genome assembly GCA_041747595.1 of Bythopirellula sp. Taxonomy (GTDB): domain Bacteria; phylum Planctomycetota; class Planctomycetia; order Pirellulales; family Lacipirellulaceae; genus Bythopirellula. The sequence continues at coordinate 4,787 of JBGTEU010000734.1, read as the reverse complement.
CGTTGGAAGGGTGTCACGATTTACTCGAATCGAGCCTTTTACGACCATGCCCGCAAGAGTTGGGTCAACCGGGATTTTGGCATCTTCGACAATCTGTATATCTATGAACGGGAAACGTCCGAAGGATCGCAAGCGCCGGCCAGCTCGCGATTCCGCTGGAATGAAGTGCTTTACGAAAGCTTTCAGGCGGGCTATCTCAAAAAACTCGATTGGGATCTGTATTGCCGCCTAACCTCACCCGTCGCCAAGCGACTCTACCGGCTGCTCGACAAGCGTTTTTACTATGCCGACCAAGTGACCTTGGATTTGCATCAGCTTGCTTTCCGCAAAATCCGCATGAGCGACCGCTACAATACGGCGCAGATCAAGCGCGCTTTGGCCAGCGGAATCCAAGAACTGGAGACGCTCTGGGAACTGCGTCCATTACCAGCACATCGACGGTTCGTGAAGCGGGGACGCGGACAATGGGAAGTCATTTTCCAGCGAAGACAGGCGCCGTCGACCAAGTCAGCGTTGGCCAAGGCCAATGCGAAGACTGCGGACCTCACCGCCGAGTTGACGCGAAGAGAGATTGGACCAGCGACCGCGGCTGAGCTAGTCGAAAGTCATTCGGCCGAAACCGTTCGCAATATGGTCGCATTGTTCGATTGGTATGCTTCGCGAGGCGAGCAAAAGGGCCCAGGCTTTCTCGTTGACAGCATCCGCAATCCGGCCAAATACCGCTTCCCACGAGAATTTCAGCCGCCGACTTCCACACGTTCAGCGAATCGTCCCGAGCGGGTCACTCGCGGCCGGGCATTGGTGGAATCTCCAGCGGGACTCGCAACTTCTAGTGAGGCCGTCCCGTCCGGGAAAGCATTCAGCGAATTCTGGAGCCGACAGGGGCCAGATCGGCGTACGGAGTTTGAAACTGCTGCGTTGGCGGCAACAGCGCCGATGAAACGTGAGGGCTATCTGCGCACCAAGGCTGCGGGAGGCCCAGCGTTTGAAGAGTATCGCCAACTCGTGCTGGTAGAACATTTTGAGCGTGTGCGACCGAAGGGTGAGATCGCCCGATAGAGTGCGACGGTCGCGCGGACATCGACCAAGGCGTCGTGGGCATCGCGCGGGTGCAAAGGAACCCCAAAGTACTTGCATAGCGTAGTGAGCTTGAAGTCGAGCGGAGGCGTAAGTGATCTGTTCTCCTGAAAGAACCAGAGTGCTCGCTGAATCGTACAGAGCATTCGAAAATCTCCGGGATAAAAGCGTCGATTTCGCTCAAAGAAGCCCTGTAGGAAGGGACCATCGTGAGCCGAATTGTGCGCTGCCAATTGAGCCACACGTAGAGTAACGCGATTGGCTGTCAGCACATTCACGGTGGCATGCCGGCCCAGAAACTCGCCAAATTTCTGCGCGGGCTCGAATTCGTCGTTCGCACGAGGCTTGGGTGGTGTGCGTTTGGCCTTCTGTTGCCACTCACGAACACGGCGCCAATCGACGCGCAGCTTGGTCTCGAACGATTCGACTTCATCCAGCCGATTGTCGACCGCGACTGCGGCGATCTGTCGAATGGGTCCTTGTGGGTCGAGGCCGATGGATTCGATGTCGACGAACACAATTCGTTCCGCTGGCATGGAGTTACCAGACGTTCCACAGGTTGACCAGCGTCACGGCCAAGCTGGCAACGATCGCGGCGGCGACCATACGGGCCGGTAGGTACTCGCGTCGAGTCATGCCCTGGGCGAAAAACACGGTAAGTACGGCGAGAAAAAGACTGTTCATCGGTGTGACTCCTTCGCGAGCTGTATGCTCGGGTTCATTTCCGACCGAACGGATAGCACAACTCGCGAAATACCGCAAACACCGCTCACCCATTCCAGCGTCCTTATCGAGCATTGTGTTTTGGGGAGGGTACGGTAATTGGTTGCTTGTAGTCGGGAATCGGATGTCCCGGCTGCGGCTGTCGTTTCTGTCAAACGCGCTGCTTTGAACGGGGTGCAAAATCGCCTCGTAAGAAGTGGCACGCAAGGCAATCGTCGACACGCAACCTCATCCGGTAAACCGCGCCTCACCAGCGTGGCTAAGGAGATCGCCTCACCAGCGGTCCAGAGGTTGGCCCGTAGAGCTGGATACCAGGAGACTGGTTCGTCCAGCTCGACGGAGGCTCATCAGACTAATCCGGCTCGCGTTGTAAGCGAGACGAGCAATCCTGATGTTCTATCCGATGCATTTATGCCCCGTGCATGAGCGGGGGCGATGCGGACACGCCTGAATCAATATTTGCTGAATCAGGCCGTCATCGCACAAAGCGGGTGAGGCAAGGCGCTAATGAGTACGCTTTGCGTAATCCCGTCCAGGGGGCTCAGGAGTTCGCGAGAACTTCGTGCAACCTGGCCGGCGTGGGGAGCTGTGAGCCTGGCGACAGGCCACACCGGACCGACCGGTCCGGGGACCGTCGTCAAATGCGACGGCCGTGAATAGCTCAACCATGTAAAGGCCCGTGAGGGCTTGCCGGTAAGCTGGACGAAAGACGCTGCCAAGCGGCGAAAGATTTTCGTGGGTGGGTAAGGGGATGCTTCCACGTTCGGTCCCCCGAAATCCGCAGTCGCTGACTGCGGGAAACTATGGCGGTGCGGAAGCGCCGTTCATGCCACGGAGATTCCTCCCGGTAACTCGGGATAGCGACGTGATTCGTCTGGCGAAGGCGATGACTAACGCAGGAAGGACTCTTGCTGCCGGGGTTGGTCCTTCGGCGCCTCAGTTGGTCACTGAGGTATTTCAAACGCAGGAGTCTGGGAGTGTGGCCCAAGTAGAAGGTCGCTGCATCACGGGCGGAAGCTCGCGTTGCAGGGAAGCGATGTTCTCGGCAAGGCAGTCGAGACTCGTTGGCGTTGACCGGGTGGTGCCGGCGACAAGGCCACGACGAAAGGGCTGACGGGCAGTATGTACGTGTCGATGAGTTGTGCCGGCGGCTGGGATTCTCCAGCCGCCGGTCCTGGGTAAGGCGCACGCGGTTCCACAAGAGTAGTTCGGGAGAACTGGTCTTCTGGGGCGGTGGATCGACGGCGGACGCCCTTCGTGTATCTTCACGCGGAGCGGACCGCCAATCGGTTTTTAGCTGAAGGGTAGTATGGATTGGCGGGCTGCAACTTAAAGAATGTGGCAGCCCGCTATCCGCGAACTGGTCCTTGGCCGTAACGTTTAGTCGTGAGTAAATTGCTTGCGACTATTTCGGCGGCTATGTCGGTACGATATTGTGCTTACCCAGTGAGGTCTTGGCTTTCTGAGGAGTTTGTGCCATTAAACAAGCTCCTCATCTTTTGCAGTAACGGGAGGCTCATGCAGTATCGAGCCGTGGCAACTAGCGTCGAAGGTTTCGTTCAACAGCTCGCGTGCTGCTACTTGCGGCATGGTTACTGGTTCTATGTCACGGGTCAGATTCCACCTGGCAAAGATCCCTCGGCCGTGGATGCGAAACTTATCGAGAAATATGGCATCGCAGTGTCGGAATCGACGCGGGCGCGCCGCAAGAAGACCGGGCAAGCTAATCTCCAATACCTACGCTACGAACGGTTCTTTATCGTTCTGGCCACCAAAGGCACGCATCGATTCTACGAGGACGAGCACGCGCAAATCCGGGACATTCGTCGAGTGCCTTTGAAGTTCGCTGGCTACTCAATTAGTTACCGACGTGGCGGACGGACACGTGATGGGCGGACCGACCCAAGTTGGCATGCCCATGTGAAAATGGAACGCAGACAGCAAGCTGAGTTGACAGCACACCTTCACGAACTGGCAAAGCGCCGTAAGCCCGACTCGATCGTAAGCGCCATCTACAACCTGCCTCTGGAACCATACGCTCCGATCCGTAGGCAACTGCTCATGATTCTGCGAACACTCAATCGGCAACGGCGGGAGTTGGGCTACCTACCTTTACCGATGGAAGTGCTGCCGCTGCGGCGTCGGGTGGTTAAACCCTTTGAGTCATTTATGGGCTGCGCCAAGGTGCGCTAGGGAGATGCAACGGCTAACAACCTGCATGGCCGTTAGTCGAGATTACATTCCTCTAGCCGTCGTTTTCGCTTCTCCCAATCCGGCATGCAACGATTTAAGAGCCGGTAAAATGCGGGGCTGTGGTTGTGAATCCGTAGGTGGCAGAATTCATGGACGAGTACATAGTCTATGCAATGCACTGGTGCCTTGATGAGGTCGAGATTCAACAGCAAGCTACCCGCCTTAGTGCAGCTTCCCCAGCGATGCGTCATCTTGCGAATCACGAACGGTGGTTCGTGAGCAAGCCTGAGGGAGGAGCACTGCGATAAACACAATCGCAGTCGCTGTTGAAATACTCGTTCGGCGTGTTCGCGATACCAGAATTCGAGCTGCGCCTTGATACGTTCAGCGTTAGTGCGTGAACTTGTCCAAACGTGGAGGAATTTGCCAATCAGCTTCGCGGCTTCGGGCGAACCGGCATGTAACTTGAGCCGGTATTGCCTGCCCAAGTACATGAGCGTTTCACCCGAGACATAACGGGGGCCGGGATGTTTTGGCTGAAACTGTTCAAAGTAACGCCACTGCTTCAGAATCCAGCCACTTCGTTTCTCCACTCGCGATAGGACTTGCTCACTGGTACGGTCTGTGGGGGCAACAACCTCCAGCCGTAAGTCGGGATGCACGGTGATTGCAAGTTTCTTCCGCTTGCGATACTCGACGCGGAAGGGAATCCGCTTTCCACCATATTTCAATATGTAGCCGCCATCCGGTTGGCCGTTCTCGATCATCCTCGATACCTCCGCCGCGCAATATCG
>JBGTEU010000733.1:0-4295 GCA_041747595.1 Bythopirellula sp. | reverse complement strand
CGATACGCTTCTTTCAAGCAGCTGCAGAAACTCGGCGCGCACCGTCTCCGGGACGGCCTCCTGGGTAAGACCAGTGGCAACGTTCTTGACGACCCCCACGTTGCCGCGTAAGTCGTGAGCGGCCTGACGAAAAAGTTCTGTACGCTTGCGCTGCAGATCGCGCACCTCCTCCAGGGTTTGTTCCATGTCACGGACGTGACCCGCGGCCTCGACTTTCTCCAATTCAAAGTACTGGCTTGTGCTCTCGCTGACACCAAAACTGCAAAATTCCGCCAATGCCCGCCAGGCAGTCGACATCACTCCCGGCTCAAGGCCGGGATGCTCGGTGGAGAAGCTCTCCAGTTCGTCTACGAGGCACAAATTCAGGTGCCCCCATTCACGAGTGACTTCCCGTAAGCGATACCCCTGCTGCCAGCGCTGTAAGCCGTGGCTGGCCGCATCGTCAGTTCGGTTTTGTTCGGCCGTTGGGCTTTCTGAGCGTGGCCAAGCGCGCAATCGCTTCGCGAAGGCGTTCAACAGTTCGGGGATGTGATCGTTGAATTGCGTGCGAGGGAGCGAAGAAGGGGCAGTCAGTTCCAGGTCGCCATCCACGGAGGCACGCCAAGCTTGCAGGATAGCCGCCCGCCGTGAGGACAAGTGCGAAGCCAGTGTCGCCAGCTGCTCCTCGGCTTTTTGCGTGCGTTCTATCTTTGCCATCATTGACTCGGTGAGATGTACGCAATCACGGGGCTTTAGATAGGACCGGGACTCGTCGAACTGAGCGATCGCGCTGAGATTCTCATTCTATCGCCGTTGTTCTTAGCAAGTAACCTCTCGGTGAAATAGGCTGGGGATTGTGCCTGCCAAGAAGATCCATACACGAGTTTTCCGCTTCAAGAGTCCCCGCCGCCCCACCGCGCGGAGGATCTATCAATCGCTTGATAGTTCCACGAATGCCCTGAAACTTTGGCTCTACTCGATGCTCAACGCCGGGCTCAATGTTGGCTCGCCAGAGCATCGGCAATCGCGTTACGCAAGGCCCGCAAGCTGGCTGGCTTAGTAACGCAGGCAGCTACGGGCTCGTGTTCCAGCACAAGTTCGTTGGCGTCGGGGTGTCCGGATACGAGAACGACGGGCACGCCTTGGTTCGACATATATTCTGCCGTGGCTAGCCCATCCATGACGGGCATATCCAAATCAAGCAGCACAAGGTCGATTTCATCAACGACGCATTCTTCGACTAACTCGGCGCCGTCGGCGGCGGCATAGATCACCTTATGGCCCAAGGCAGCAAGCAGCCGAACCAAGATCTGACGGCTCGCCGGCTCGTCTTCGGCCAATGCGATTCTTATGGGCGGAGTCTGTTCGTGAAGCATGATCTTGGAGCTTGGAGCTTGGAGCTTGGAGCTTTCCTTGCCGAGCAGCCAGGAATGTCAGGCTGCATAAGCGTTCCGGCATGATGAGGATGCAGACTATTTTACTCAACAAATTCTGAGAGGGGAGTAGGGGGAACACGAATTTCGCGGTCCTACCATGCAAATCTAGAAGGACAGCTTGCCAACGACAATTTTGAATGCAGAACTCCCATGAGTGGTTAGAAACCTGCCTGACCTTTGTATGGCCAACTGTTAGAATGCTTGGACGTGCCCGCGAAAATCGGACAGCGTCACGACTGTCAAATTCGTTTTATTTACTCTCTCCTCTTTTGAAGACGAATGCATGAAAGCCTTTCCCTCGCTCTTTTTCAGCTATCTTCAAAACAGCAGTGGTCGTCGGAACACCAGGGCCCTCTGCAAATTTTTGCTGATGCTGGCGGGCTTGGTCACTCTCTACAGCGTTCTATTTCACTACCTCATGGCCTGGGAAGGCCGCGAATTCACCTGGGTCACAGGCGTCTATTGGACACTGACGGTGATGTCGACTTTGGGCTTCGGTGATATCACGTTTCATTCCGATATCGGGCGCCTGTTTTCGATTTTTGTGCTCCTCAGTGGCACGCTGTTCATGCTGATTCTATTGCCCTTCACGTTCATCCAGTTCTTTTACGCGCCGTGGATGGAAGCTCAGACGGCGGCGCTCGCGCCGCGGGAATTGCCGAAGGAAACTAGAGGCCACGTGGTTCTCACGAACTACGGCCCCGTGGAAAGCTCGCTCGTCCGCAAGCTCGCACAATATGGGTACCCCTACGTGATTCTTGTCCCCGACGTGCCCGAGGCGCTGCGGCTGCGAGACCTTGATCTGGCGGTCGTCGTCGGGGATTTCGACGACCCCATGACTTACGTGAACTTGCGAATCCGACAAGCGGCCCTCCTGGCTGCCACGCATAGCGACGTCGTGAATACGAACATCGCATTCACCGTTCGCGAGGTATCACCCGAGACGCCGATCTTGGCGACCTGCACCGATGCTGGTTCAGTCGATAATTTGCAGATGGCGGGTTGCGACGTCGTGTTGCAACTTGCGGAAATGCTGGGACATGCCATGGCACGCCGGGCGATCGGGCGCGACGCGAAGACCCATGTCATCGGCAAGTTCGACGAACTGCTGATCGCCGAGGCCAGCGCGGCGGGGACGCCGCTCGTGGGCCGCACATTGCGAGAGATTCATCTCCCCGATCATGTGAATCTCAACGTCGTCGGAGTTTGGGAGCGAGGCCAGTTCCATATTGCGGGGCCCGACACGCGAATTCTCTCCACGACAATTCTGGTGCTCGCCGGTTCTCGCGAACAACTGGATGAGTACGACAGTCTCTTCTGCATTTACCGCTCCTCGGATGCACCCGTCATCATTCTGGGTGGCGGCAGGGTGGGTCGAGCGGCCGCTCGAGCGCTCGTCGCACAAGAGATGGACTACAAAATCGTGGAAAAGCTGCCCGAGCGAGTCCTCGACGATCCCCGCTATATTTCGGGCGACGCCTCGGATGTTGAAGTGCTCAAACGCGCGGGACTCATGGATTCTCCCGTCGTGATCGTCACGACGCACGATGACGACATGAACGTCTACCTCACCTTGTACTGCCGTCGACTCCGGCCGGACATGCAAATCATCAGCCGTGCCACCCGCGAGCGCAATATCAACACGCTCCATCGCGCGGGGGCCGATTTTGTCCTTTCGTATGCGTCGATGGGCGCCAACGCGATTTTCAATTCCCTGAAACGCACAAACATCTTGCTGCTCGCCGAGGGTCTCGACGTCTTTACCGTGGAGGTGCCAGCCAGGCTGGCCGGCAAAACTCTCATCGAGACAGCGATTCGCGAGCAGACTCTCTGCAGCGTGGTCGCAATCGACGGCCCACAAGGACTGCTCGTCAATCCCGGTCCTCAAACCGTCTTGCCGGTCGGCGGAAAGCTCATGGTCATTGGCGGGACCGAATCGCAGGAGCGGTTTATCGACCTGTATGTGCGGCGGTGAGCAGAGACCCGTCCCGGTTTATTGCTGTAACGCCGTGCGCCGTGGCGGGGCCAGCAGTAGCACCCTACACATTTTGAGCGTCGTTCATTATACGGAATCTCATCCACCGATTCAGCAATGATTTTTTGGACGGGGAGAGATTTTTTGATCGCCGAGCGACGAAGCAACCAAGAGTCTCAATAAAAAAGCAAAGATGCCCCAAGCGGATGCGGGCAACGCACCTCTTGGGGCAACCTTCACTAACAACAGATTCTCGATTATTCAAACAGACTAGCGAGAACTCGATGCGCTGGCCTGCTGAGACGCGCTGGCCGTCATGCGCTTGATCTTCGTTTTATTTCCGTCCTTGGTCACGGAATTGGCGATGAACACCAAGCGACCCTTGACCTTGACTGGCACGCCAGTCACCTCGATCTGATCGCCATCCGCCAATTCAGACGGGAGGTTTTCCTTCCTGCCCAGATCAATCAGAGCTTGGTTGCCGGAATCCAGATCCAGAATCACCAACTGATGGTCAAGTCCGCGGACCGTCGCTTTCTTCATCTTGGTAATCTTCCCGCTGACCGTGTTTCCGGTCCGGTTGATCTCACGTTTGCCTTCGTTGCCGATTTGCACCGTCTGGGCCAAAATCAACCGTTTGTCGCCTACTTTGATGGCTGGGCCATGAGCGACAATTTTCTCGCCTTTCTTCACAACCTGCGGTCCTTGGGAACCGGCAGTCTGTGCGCCGGCCTGCTGTTGATTCGAACCAGTCTGTGGACTCGTGTTCTGACCTGTGGATTGACTATTGCCACCGTTCTGCGCGTCGGAACTTCCGTTCGTGCCAAACTGGTTTGCAGCCCCTAGATCGACAAGAAACATTTGATCGTTCTCGCCTTTCACTTCGGCAATCAATCGAACCGGCC
>JBGTEU010000732.1:0-4629 GCA_041747595.1 Bythopirellula sp. | reverse complement strand
CGAGGTTTTCGCAACACCCCTCGCACGGCGGTCATCAAAGAAATCACCTGGGATGGGAGCGCGCGGGCACTGCGTTACCAAGTCGCGGAGAATGACGTACTCATTCCCAATCAGTACGAGGCCGAAGATCTGCGGCACGTCGATCCGCCACGGCCCCAGTAACACACCCCATAAAAACGCTAAGCCGGTCGTCGAGGCGACCGGCTTAGCGATAAAACTGAAACGGTGCGGCCGTGGATTTGCGACTCGAGGTCTCCCCTAAATCGATGATGAATCAATTGCCGCTCGTCACACGGCCGCACTGCTACTAAAAATGTAATGAGGCGCCGCAAGAGAAGCAACTATTTTGTCGTGTGGATTCTACGAATGATGCAGTGGCAGCGCCAGCAATGAAAAAGGCCCAGGGATTGCAGTCCCTGGGCCTTGAAGTTGTTCAAAGAAGGCACACTATTTTTCCGCATATTTGCCATCTTCCAGGCCGAGTTTTTTCATCTTTTTGTAGAGCGTTGTACGATTAACGCCCAATGAGTCGGCCGTGGCATTGCGGTTCCAGTTGTTGGATTCGAGGACGTCGAGAATAATCTGCCGTTCCGGTTCTTCGAGGGCTTCCTTGAGCGTTCGGCTGCCAACCCGCGACATGCTCAATGTCGGTCCACCCGAGATTTCACGGGGCAAATCGCCCGGCACGATCACGTCGCCCTTGCCCAGGAGCACGGCCCGCTCGACCACGTTTTGTAGCTCCCGGATGTTGCCCGGCCAGGGGTACGATTCGAGGGCCAGTAGCGCCTCGTCGCTGAATCCCTTGACGGGTCGATTGGTGTCTTCGCGGAGCTCGGCAAGAAATGTCTGGGCGAGAAGCGGAATGTCGCTCCGCCGTTCTCGCAGTGCGGGGAGTTCGACGTTGATTACGTTCACGCGGTAATACAAATCCTGACGGAAACGGCCCTCGGCCACCGATTGGGCCAAGTCTTCATTCGTGGCCAAGATCACGCGGACGTCGACCTTGAACGTCTTCGATCCGCCGACTTGCTCGAATTCGAGTTCCTGCAATACGCGGAGCAATTTCACCTGCATGGCGGGGCTGGACGTGCCGATCTCGTCGAGAAAGATCGTGCCGCCGTCGGCTTGCATGAACTTGCCCATCTTGTCGCCCGTGGCTCCGGTAAACGACCCGGCGACGTGGCCGAAGAGCTCGCTCTCGAGCAAGTTTTCAGGCAGCGCTCCGCAGGCGACTTCGATGAACGGCTTGCCGCTGCGGCCACTTTGACGGTGGATCGCGCGGGCGATCATCGACTTGCCCGTGCCGCTTTCACCCGTGATTAGCACCGTGGCCCGGGTATCGGCAACGCTCGTAACCATGTCGAACACGCGGAGCATCCGGGGGTCCTGGCCGACGACGTTGTCCATCGCAAAGTGCTTGTCGATTTGCTTGCGGAGTTGGGTGTTCTCTTCGATGACCTCGCGCTGCGTGAAGGCTCGCTCGAGCGTCATCAGCAATTCGTCGTCGATCAGCGGCTTGGTGAGATAATCGAACGCTCCGGATCGAAGGGCCTCGACGGCCGAATCGGCGTCGCCGTAGCCGGTCATCAGCACGACGTTAGTTTGGGGATAACTACGGCGGACTTGTTCCAACAGATCGAATCCATCGCCATCTTGCAGCCGCACGTCCACGAGCGCGATCTCATACGTCTTGCGGTGCAATTTATCGAGTGCGTCGCTGTAACCGGTCGACGTGTCGACTTGCAGGTTTTGGCTTCGCAGCCAATCGGCCATCGACTCGAGGACGTGGCGGTCGTCATCAACCAACAACAAAGATCCGTGCAACATGGTGTGAATTACTCCCCGGCGTTTTGCGCTGGAGCATTCCCCATGGAATCCCCAGCGCGATTATTTGGTAAGCGGCAACCGATGTGCTTTGCGATGGCGGATCTTGCCGACCGCAAAGAGCGTGAAACGGTGGCCCGGCGCTGGGGAGCGGCGCGAACAGGCGGTTACCGGTGGGGAGATTTCACCATAGGCTGTCGTTAAATATCTACGTCACGGCGGGGCGATGGTCAAAAATGTCGACCGCGGATGTGGTTTGTACCGCGTACGATAGTGCCTATTGTAACGAAAGTAGCCACGATTCGACAAATCACAGTATGCCCCTATGCAATTTCTGCTAGGACTGGATCCCATGCTTAATCCGTAAAGCCTACGGAGGGTTGATATTGTAAGTGACCGAACGGACGAGCAAAGATTTCGCCCCAATCAAGTTGTTCCTGTCGAACGACGCTGGTAGAATCCGTTTGCTGTCGATCAGCGAGCTGCTACGAATCAATGGCTGACGCTATCGTATATGCGTCGAAGGTGACGGGAGGATCTTCTCATGAATAAAATTGTTGTATCAACATTATTGGTTGTCGCTTGCTGTACCGCGGCAAACAGTATTCAAGGTGCATCCTTCTACATAGCGGGTGACATCGGCACCCTCTCCCCCGGCATCGGTGGAGGGGTACTAGAGATTATTTATGAGCCCGCCTCATCGGGATATGGATTTGAAAACGGAGGTGTTGGGCTCCAGCTCAATAGCTCTGCCCCAGGTGTGATCCGCTTCACCTCTGCCGAAGTAATTCTCGATGGCCGATGGACGGCTGGTTCGGTGCTGTACATTTCAGACAATGAAGTAGATGTCGACGCATTTTCTATTCTGACTCCGGGGCTACCTACCGACTCTCCTTCAGTTTTCGCAACGGTCACTTTTGAAGTAATTGGCTCAGACTCGACCGACTTGTCGCTCAGTCCGCGGGGATTTTATTGGTTTCCGGGACCTATAGACTTAGTTGGGGCAGCTATCACTGTCGTGCCCGAACCCGGCAGCATTAATCTCGTGACTGGTCTAATTGCCACAACAGTTCTAACTTATCGCCGGCGGCGCGTGGCCGACACAACGAGTGTCGGGTAGTTGCCTGCTCACCCAAAAACCACGGCCGCCGACGAAAATTTGCGGTGGGTTATTGAAGTAAGCGAGAAGCCGCGAGGAGTGTTACGAGAATTTTGCCGCGAAACCGCAAGCGAGGGAAGTCGACCGGGACATATGTCATTCCGACAGGAACTCCGCGACTGGAGGAATCTGGGTTCATCTCTCGCACGGACCCGACGGCGTGATCGGGAGTAACCCAGATCCCTCGGTCGGCGAGCCTCCCTCGGGATGACAAAAGGAGTACAGCGTCTTACTTCGCCCGGGGGTGGGCCTTTTCGTAGGCGAGCCGCAGATTGTTGGTGCTGACGTGCGTGTAGATTTGAGTGGTTACCAAACTTTTGTGCCCGAGCAGTTCTTGCACGCTGCGGATGTCGGCCCCGCGATCCAAGAGGTGCGTGGCAAAACTGTGTCGCAACGTGTGCGGACTCGTGCGGGTGTCGAGTCCGGCCTCTTTGAGATACTTTTCGAGCATCCGACCGACGCTGCGTGTGGTGAGTCGCGTGCCGAAACGATTCACAAACACGGGGGCCTCGCGGCCTTGTTTTTCGGTCTTTGCGAGCTTGCGGACTGCCATCCAGGCCTTGAGTGCTTTGGCGGCGAACGAACCCAACGGGGCAAGCCGTTCCTTGCGGCCCTTGCCGCGGACTTTCAATATCCCCTGGGGAAAATCGAGGTCGCCGTCGTTGAGATCCACCAACTCGCTCACCCGCAAACCGGCGGAATACAGCGTTTCGAGAATCGCCCGATCTCGGAGTGCCATCGCCTCGCTTCCCTTTGGCGCACCGAGCAACGTGCCGACTTCGTCGGTGGAAAGAAAATGGGGCAGCTTGTGCGATTTCCGCGGATTGCGGAGTGCGGTCGCGGGGTTGGTTTTTGCCCAGCCGTCACGCTGGCCAAAACGGTAAAAACTGCGGAGCGAAGCCAGCTTGCGCGCGATCGAGGATTTGGCGTAACCCGCTTCGTGCATCGCCGAGAGAAACCCACGCAACTCAACGGACGTGATCGCCGCCGGCGCGGGGCAACTGCCATCCGTCTCGGCAAAATATTCCGCGAACGCGTTGAGGTCTTCACGATAGCTCTTGAGCGTATACGGAGAGGCACCCCGTTCGACGTGCAGATGTCGCAGGAATTGAGCGATCTCACGTTGCATGGAAAGGCCGGAGTCAGAGCCGAAGGCACTAGCCTCGGGTTCTTCAGTTTTCGGGCCGTTCGCTCTAGCATCCGACGCTAGCGCGTTCGGCTCATGGTTTTGCAACCGACGCTTCTACTCTTCAAAATCCAGTGGCTGGGTGAGCGAGATGCGATTCTGGGATTTGTGCTCGCTGCTCATCTGACGGATTTTTTGGCTGAGCACGGCGGCATCGTACCAACTGAAGCTCAGTTCCGGATTGGAAGCGTAGCGACCCAGCACGCGCAAGGCCTCGGCCCGTTGCGAGTCGTCGTACAAAAAGATGTACCGCTCGCGGCCTTTCACCAGTGCCAATACATTGATGTCGTCATCGTTCACAGTTGCAGCTCTCCGTGCGGCAGCGCGGGGGGGATGCTCTGCGTCCATAGTGCCGGTCCATGGCAGCAGGGGACAAACGCGGGGTTGTTCGAGCAAGGGTCGTTGCCCGAGGCGGTCGGCCGGACCACCGAGTCCGGCTGGAAATCTCATTCCGGCGAGA
>JBGTEU010000731.1:0-8409 GCA_041747595.1 Bythopirellula sp. | reverse complement strand
GAAGGCGAGGTCGTTACGGGCGGTCATCAACCAATCGGCATGAGTACGCTTGACCGCCTCATCTGGCTCAAGACCACGCATTTCCACAATGCTAGTCGTGATGTATTCCATCATGGGCCGACCGAAGAGAATTTGCCGTACGTCGATTCGAGGGGCTTTGACGCGTTCTTCACGACGTCGCTGCGCGATACCGCGCCAACTATCGACACCGTGGGAGACTTGCCAATCGCTCGACAATTGAAAGTTCACTGGCTCTTCGCGAGTAGGATCGTCGACGCAACCTTCCGTTGAAATACTTGTGTAACTCGACTCACCGGCGATCAGCCGGGCAGCGAGGTCGATGATCACCACGCCCGCGTCCCACGGCTGGTCGGAGTCGCCGCGATGAAAATGTGCGAAGTGGCTTGAATCGCCCATGTCGGTGAAACGCCGCATGGCAATATCGAGCTCCGCAATGGTCTCCGGCTCAGCGGCCAGCGCCGCAATGGTTCGTTGAGCGTCGCTGCCGTGCAACGTTCCATGGATCGCTTGATTCCAATCGAGAAGTGTTACCGCAACTGCACTCATAGTGGTCTCCAGCTTGAAGGGCACCGGCAGGTAGAAAAATGCTGTAGTGGACGTATGTTTATATGCCAAGCATCGCATGTCAAGAGTTTTTTTCGGAAAATGACAAAGCGATTGTCAGACGGTTTCCGCGGCACTCTCCAAAGAAATGAACAGGAATATTGCCAAAGTTTGACAAACCATAAATATGGTTTTATGGTTAGAGTATGAAAACAACCGTCGAAGTCCCCGACAATCTCTATCGCCAGATAAAGGCCCGGGCTGCGCTGCAGGGTCAGAGCGTTAAGGCGTTTTTTTTGGAGGCGCTCCGCGAGAAATTGGGACTTGGGGTTGATCCGAAAGAAGAAGAGATTGGCTGGCGGGCGGCCTTCGGCAAAGGTGACAAGGAAGCTATCGCGGAGGTGCAGCGCATTATCGATGAGGAACATCGAATTGATACGGAAGGTTGGGATCTGCCCGAATCGGAAGGCAGCCGCTTTACTGAACCGGATGACGAGTGATGATTCTCGACACGAATGCTATCTCCTCTTTGTTCGATGGAGACGAGAGTCTGAGCCGGCTACTATCTAGAGGCAACAGCCATCATCTTCCCCTAGTTGTCATTGCTGAATACCTGTACGGCTTACGGAGATCCCGGTTAGGGAACCGTCTCCAATCGTTGTTTCGCAAACTTGAGTCAGATTCCGAAATCCTCTACCCGGATCGACAGACAGCGGACTGGTATGCTTCGATCCACTATGAACTAAAGCAACTTGGCCGACCCATTCCCGAAAGCGATCTTTGGATCGCCGCATTAGCGCGGCAGCATGATTTGGAGATTGTGAGCCAAGACCAACATTTTGACTTGGTTCCAAATCTTAATCGCCTCAGTTGGTAACGGCCAAAGTGTGACAATTGCGAATTCTGATGTTGCAATTCTGCCTGGTTTAGACACGGTCTCTTTGCTCCGTTATACTCGGAAGCCTTCGACCAGCGGCATCTTTTCTCTTTCTCCCGACCCAGGAAATCCCCCGATGTTCAGTCCTGAGCTTCGTTCTCGCCTTGTTAAAGTGTTGTTCACCGTCGCTCTGATGTTTGCTGCGTGTGCTTCGCTCCATGCCCAGCCCTCGGGCGGGCCGTATGGACCCATTCAGCGAACTTACGAAGTGCCGGCAGATGCCGCGCATGTTTTTTATGTTGCGCCCGACGGAAAGTCAGACGCAAAAGGGGATTCCGTTGACGAGCCCACAACGCTTGAGACAGCCATCGAACACGTGGTGACCGGCGATGCGATCATCCTGCGCGGTGGAACCTATCGCACGGGAAACCTTCGTTTGAACCAGGGCGTCACCATTCAGCCATACAAGGATGAACGGCCTATCTTGAAGGGGACGAAAGTCGGCACGGAATGGGAACGCTTGCGGGACGGGCTGTGGCGGATCCGTTGGACGACGTTGTTTCCCTCGGCGCCTCAGGACTGGTGGCGTCGGGAGCGTGAGTCGGCCCGCACGCCCCTCTATAAATTCAATAATGACATGGTGTTTGCCGACGGCACGTTGCTCGACGCCGTCGGCTGGGCCGGCGAAGTTGGTGAAAACTCCTACTGGGTCGACTATGATAAGGGTTACATCTACGTCGGCACCGATCCCGCGGAAAAGGAAATTGAAATCACGGCTTTCGACAGCGCCCTTGTGCGAACCAAAGGCGCGGCCCACGGCAAAGAGTCGGACAAGAAGGGACCCACAATCCGAGGCATCACATTCACACAGTATGCATATCGGGCGATCGAAATTGAAGGCGCGGACCCCGAAGGAGTTTCGCCGGAAGCGGAGCATGGCAAGGACGTGGTCGGTTCGACGTTCGAACATTGCACGATTTCGTTTTGTTCGCGCGTGGCCGGCTATTTCCGCGGCGACAAGATGACGATTCGACATTGCCTGATAAGCGACACCGGCACCGAGGGAATTTATATTCTCAGCTCGAACGACGTGCTCTTGGAAAGAAACATCATCACGCGGACCAACGTAGAGAACATCACCGGTTATTACGCATCGGCGGTCAAGATTTTTAACCAGTGCTACCGCGTGACCTGCCGCGAGAATCTGGTGATCGACAACGGCAATGGCTCTTCCGGCATTTGGTACGACGTCGGCGAGGTCGACGGCGTATTCGTCAATAACTGGGTCGAGCGGACCGACAACGGCTTCTTCTTTGAGATTTCGCAAGGGGCGATCTGCGCGGGGAATGTGTTTGTCGATTGCGGGACGGGGATCAAGATTCTCAATGCCCGCGGTGTTCGTGTTTACCAAAATACCTTTGTCAACAGCACGGCCTGGTTCGAGCGGACGCCGCGGAGTGCCGTGGGCGATCATTTTGGCTGGCACCCGGCGACGGGCCCCGACATTGACGAAAGGGCAGGGCACGAGTTTGTCGGCAACTTGTTGGTTGCCGATGAAAAGTTTAGCCGGCCGCTGCTGGTGTTCGCTCAGACGGCAACTTTGCGAGAACAGCTTACGGACTTCCAAGTCGCGGCGCTTGATTCGAACGTGTATGTGCGTCGCACGGAACCCGGCGAGACGCCCCCCTCGATATACGGTGTGCCGACCGATTTTCAAACTCCGGAAAAGCTGCACGAGTTGGATGCGAAATTTGAGGCCAACAGCAAGTCGTATCAAAACTATTTCGGGCCATTATTCCAAGGCGAGCAATTGAGCCGCTTTGAATTGCTCGCTGATTTTCCGGGGGCGGATTCCACAGCCGACGTGCCCGCCGACGTGCTCGAACTCTTGGGGTGGGCGAAAGAATCCGCTACGTTTCCCGGGGCCTTTCCGAGAGAGGAATAACGAAAGGCTTTTGCAACATAACTTGTTGATTACTCGGCTTACTTGCCATGTTCCGTCATTAGTTTCTCCACGTGAGAAACAATATCTTGACCAACGGCATCACCCAGTTGCCGGGCAGTGTCGCTACAGTACTGCCAATCGAGTTGCTGGCCTTGAACGACGGCAATCCCCCGGGCATCTTGCTGATCGCGAGGGCGGCCCGCCAGAAGTTTCATGACCAGTAGATCTTCGGCCGTGGCAAGCTGGAAAGATCTCGCGCCGATCTCGACTGATTCGGCCCTGGCGATGAGCTGCCTTTCAAACCCTGACATGCCGAGCGACAGATCAACTTTGATGCCAGTCAGCCGATGACGTAGGGGCAGGATGAAAGCTTGGCTGACGACTTCTTCCACGCCGGCAAAAAGTGGTTGAAACGGAGAATTCGCCAGGTTGCCAATCAGTGTCAAAGCTTCGTCGACGTTTATGCCGATGACCAAGTCCACATCAGCCGTCGAGCGAGCTTCACCTCGTAGGGAAGCGGCCAGCCCACCTATCATTGCATAGGGAATTTGATGCTGTTCAAGAAATCGTATCGCATCCAGGAGGGTTTTATGCAACGGCTCATCCATGGCTGATTCACCGAAACGCTCCAAACGCTTTGAGCATTCGCTTTCGCAAAACCAACTTTTCATTCCACCGATATTCTTCGAGACGGCCCTTTTGGTCGGAAACTGCCTCGTCAGAATCTGCCTGAGGGCGACAAGTAAATCGATGGAGATCGAGGTAAAGCAGAAATCGTTGTTCCAAGCTCATGCCGCGCAAATGCGTGAAATCGTGTGGCCGAGTCGCGGCCTCGTAGAGATCCCAGTCATGTTGGGGTGCGAATTGCATCAATGAATTATAGCACCTTTTGCGTTACCACGGCACGTTAATTGCCCGTAGGTTACAATGGGTTATCGCTTCCATTTTGCCGAACGTCGCCTATTTTCTAGATATATTTTACGCGTTGCCGAGTATGGATTCTTCACTCCTTATGGGGCTGGCCGTTGCGACGGGACTCGGCCTGCTGGTCGGGATGCAGCGGGAGTGGAAGGACTCTGGCACGGCGGGCATTCGCACTTTTACTCTGATCACCCTCTTGGGGGCGCTGCTCTCGGCTTTGGGAGAGAATATCGCTCCGTGGGCCATGGCCGCGGGTCTGTTGGGGGTCGCCGCGCTGCTTGTGATTGCCAATCTCGCGAAGATCAAAAATGGCGAGACCCATCTCGGCTTAACCACCGAGGTGGCTGCGCTGTTGATGTATGGAGTTGGGGCGGCGGCGGGGCAAGGTTTTATTGTGCCCGCCGTGGTCGTCGGTGGGGTGACCGCCGTACTTCTGCATTGGAAGCAGCCATTGCATTCATTTATTGAGTCACTGGGCGAGCACGATCTTAAAGGCGTTTTTCAACTTGTTTTGATTAGCCTCGTGATCTTGCCAATCTTGCCAGACGAAACATATGGTCCCTACGAAGTTTTAAATCCCTACCGCATTTGGTTGATGGTCGTGCTGATCGTTGGCATTAGCTTGTGTGCCTATCTTGCCCAACGCGCGCTAGGAGACCGCATCGGTGCGATTTTAGGCGGACTCTTGGGAGGGTTAATTTCTAGTACCGCTACGACGGTGAGCTACGCGCGACGGTCCAAAGGACGCACCAACGGAGCTTGGATGGCGACGCTTGTGATTATGTTGGCTGGCACGGTGGTTAGTGCTCGAGCGCTGTTGGAAATCGGCGTCGTAGCACCAAGTTTATTAAGTCACGTTGTGTTGCCGCTGGCAATTCTGATGTTCGGCATGAGCGCCCTCTGTGCGGCGACCTATTACTGGTCCAAGGGAGAGGAGATCGAGGATACTGCCCCCAAGAATCCGGCCCAATTGAAAGTGGCGATGGCGTTTGGACTGCTTTACGCCGTGGTGCTGTTTGTCGTTGCGGCCGTGAAAACACACTTTGGCGATCGAGCCCTCTACGTCGTGGCCGTCGTCTCGGGGCTCACCGATATCAATGCGATCACGCTTTCCACGGCACAATTGTTCCGTGAGGAACGGCTTGACGGTTCAACGGCCTGGCGAATTGTGCTGATCGCGATTCTGGCCAACCTGGTCTTCAAAGCGGGGGCCGTTGCTTTGCTCGGCTCGCGGAAGGTGACGTGGCTCGTGGCGTTGCTCTTCGGAATAACCTTGGCGATGGGGATCGGGCTCTTGGTCTTTTGGCCCGACTGGATGATTGAGCTTCCTGAATTGCCAGAAGCTGCCCAGCCCCCGCATTAAGCAAGCTGCCCGCATTAAGCAAGCTGTTCAAACGCGACCCTACAATCGGTAGTTTTGGAGTAACAAATCGGCTGATTCGCGCTAACGTTCATCATCTGATCTCGGCTGGCGACGCCCTAAAAAAGCTATTCTTAGTGAGAAACTTTATCTCACACATCAGAACTGCCACCAGCCATGTCGAATGCCTTCGATTGGAAAGCCCTGTTCTCGGATTGGCCGGCGACGCTTCCGCGCCGGGGAATTCTCACCAATTCCTTGAATGAAGCGAACCCCTTCAAGGGCTTCATGATCAAGGGGGACATGCTGTTGTTGGAGCGGACCAACCCCGACGCGATGGGGGGCCGCTATATCCTCCTCAGCTTTGCAGGCATTGATTCGGTGAAGCTGATCGATCCCCTGAAGGAAACCGACGCGGCCGCCGCGGGATTTGTGGGAAAATTTGCCAAATAGCCCGGCGATTCGCAGGCAATCGTTTTCGCCGATAACGATTTTGCGACACCCGCTAGAGGGATCGCGTCTTACCGCGATATACTGGCGGTGCTTGTTTCAGCCGGTTCTTCTCGCCCCTCTCACTTATCCTCAAAGGACAGAGTCATGTCGCACATGGTTATTCGCCCCCGCTTGATTCTCGTAGTTCTCGTTTTGTCTCTCGTGGCCTGCGATCAATCCTGGGCTCAGCAGCGGCGGTCGCCGTTCGGCGCGGCGCGGTTCTCGCTCGCCACGCTAGCGCCCGTTCAAGAAGAATTGAAACTCTCCGACGAGCAGAAGCAGCTAGCGGATTCTCTGCACGATCAATTCACGGAAGATCGCCGTGAGGTGTTTCAAAGCGGCGGCGGTGATTTCAATGCGATGCGTCTTAAAATGGAGGAGCTCGACGGCGCGGCTACCCGTGAATTCAACGAAAAGCTCGACGACGCTCAAAAGCAGCGTTTGACGGAGATTTACGTGCAAGCGAACGGTCCCAACTCGCTTGTTGACGAGGCCGTCATCGACGCTCTTAAGATCGACGCCGAACAGCAGGGAAAGCTCGAGGAAATTCGCGAAACCAACCGCCAAGCCTTTTTCGGAGCGTTCCAAGACTTTCAGGACATGAGCGACGACGAACGCCGTGAAGCGATGACCAAGTTGCAACGGGAAGCCGACGAGCGGTTGCTTGCCGGGCTCACCGCGGAGCAACGCACCGCTTTTAAAGAGCTACCGGGCGAGGAAGTGGATTTCGATCTGGCGGAACTTCGCGGTACCTTCGGCGGCGGCGGCGGTCAACGTCCAGCAAATGACGACAGCGGCCGACCCCAGCGGCCCGAGTGAGCCTGCTGTTTCATTGGCGTGCTAGCATATAAGTTCATCGCGAGCGATGGTGCGATGAAAATATGTGTATTTCTGCCGAAAACTTGGCAACATGAGAAGCTATTAGCGCCAATCGGCATTGCAAGAGAAGGACAAATCTATTTGAATTTGGTCCACGCTATGACTTAACTTTCCAGGGAAGGGAATTCTGCCATGGAACGGCTTCACTTTTTGCTCACTCGACTGTTCAAATCTCCGGGTCGGTTGCTCGGTTACTTAACTCTTGCCGGTGGTTGCTTGCTCGGCACTTTTGTCTCGGCTCAGGAAGAACTCGCCACTCTCGCGCCACGCGTCGTCGAGAAACGGATCATCGGTCCCACGACCATGGTGGCCGAGGCCAACAGCGAGCTCAATTTCAAGGCACGAGTCGACACGGGTGCCATGACCACCTCGGTTCACGTCGAGGAATGGGCCATCGAGGACGAATCCCCCAACATGGAAGAGAACGTGGGGAAGAAGATTCGCTTTCGGATGAAAAACCATAAGGACGAATCCGAATGGCTGGAGACCCGCATTGAAGAAATTGCGCTGGTCAAAACCGCCGCTCATCAACAAACGCGTTACAAGGTCCAACTGACGCTTTGCTGGAACGATATGCGAAAGCAAGTGCTCGTGACGCTCAACGACCGCTCGCACATGAAGTACCCCATGCTGCTGGGTCGCAACTTCCTTGAAGGGGACTTTGTCGTGGACATCGATCTCAACAAGCGTCCCAAACCCGAAGTCGCGCCGATTGAAGAAGCCTCCGCGGCCGGCGACAAATAGCGGTCATCAGGCGGAACTACGCACGGGGACCTTTATCCCATTTGCGGACGACAACATCCGCCGCTGCGCGGACGATTCTCTCGTTCCGCAGTGCGGAATGGCCGGCACACTTTTGTCGCAAGCCCTACTGCCTGGAGCGGGGGTGCGTATTGCTCCGTTGGCCCATGTAAGTGGTGGGTCGCGAGGCTTTGCGATTCTTGCTGACGAAGCCTCGGCGCTTTTTCCACTTTTTGCGACTGAATGACAGTCGTTCCTGGGAACGGTCTTCTTCGGAAAATTCGAATTCAGGTACGGTCGCGCGATCCATGACACAAACCCTCGGCAAGATCAGATCGATTCAGAAATCGTGACTCGCAAGAGCGAAGTAACACTTCCTCGGTTACTGGCCGCGTATTGTGATGGAATCGTGAATTTTCGGCAAGGGAATTGTTAATAGCAATTTTCTATCTATACGTTTACCCTAAGTACGCTTGGATTTGTTGACCCTCTGCACCCGTCCGTCTTGCATGATTCTGGATAAAGCAGGGGATTTTGGTAACTGCCCAAGCGGCCCCTGGATTTGATAAACTGATAATGAGATCGCTCAATCGCTTTCTAAGCCTAACGATTTTCTGACGAAAGTTGCGT
>JBGTEU010000730.1:0-2514 GCA_041747595.1 Bythopirellula sp. | reverse complement strand
GGCGTGTTGATCGCCGAGAACAAAGGCTGGAAAATCGGCGACAAGATTCGGCTCGCGGGCGACATTTATCCCGTCAATCTCGAACTCACCGTGCGTGGGTTCTATGACGGACCTACGTCAACGGACCGCGAAATGCTGTGGTTCCATTTTGAATATCTCGACGAAGCGCTCAAGGCCGCCGAGCAACCCACCGCGGGCAATGCCGGCATTGTTGTGCTTGAAGCGCGTTCCGCCGAGATCATGCCCGAGCTTTCCAAGACCATCGACAGCACCTTCGCCAGTTCCGATGCCCCCGTGCGGGCGATGACCGAGAAGGAATTTTTGCAATCGTTCATGGAAATGATGGGCAACGTCCGCGGCTTTATCCGCTATACCTCGATTGCCATTGTCGTTGCCCTGCTGTGCGTGGCGGGCAATACGATGGCGATGTCGCTCCGGGAACGGACCCGCGAGATCGCGCTGTTCAAGGCCATCGGTTTTCCTCAGATGACGATCCTCGGTTTGTTTCTTTCGGAGGCCGTCTTCATTGGCATGCTGGGCGGCATCATGGGGGCATTCGGCGGCAAATTGCTGTTCGCGGTCGTTCCCCTCAGCAAATTGATGACCGGCCTGGGCGCGATTTACGTCCCTTGGAGCACGGCCCTGGCAGGCGTGGCACTCGGCACAACCATCGGCCTGGTAAGCGGCGTCATCCCCGCCTACCGCGCCGCGAATGTCTCGGTGATCGAAGGTTTACGGAAAATCGTGTGATAAAAAATGTCATCCCGAAGGTGAGTCTAACGAGCCGAGGGATATGGAATACGTGCGAGCGTTGAACCCAGATTCCTCCACTCACTTACTCACCCACTCACCTACTCCCTCCCCCCTATGGTCCCCATCAAATACAATCTCCGCAGTCTCATGGCACGCAAGGTCGGCTCGCTGATGACGATCTTCGGCACGGGCATGGTCGTTTGGGCCAGCATCTTCGCCTTCGGTCTTTACGGCGGTTTGGAAAAAGCGCTCACCACTTCCGTGGGCCCCCTCGACGTGTTGATACTTCGCCAGGGTTCGACTTCCGAAACCGCGTCCGCCGTCACCGAAGCGGCGGCCCGCGAGATCATGTCGTTTCCAGGGATCGCAACCGACAGCTCCGGCGCCCCCCTCGCTGCGCCGGAATTGGTCGTGATCAGCTACCTTCCCCGCCGCGATGCGACGGGGAGCACGAACGTCACGGTCCGCGGCGTGCTGCCCAACTCGCGTCTGTTGCGCGATAACTTCCGCATCGTCGAAGGAGACGACTTCCGTCCCGGCGTTCGCGAAGCGATCGTGAGCAAGGCCCTTGCCGCGCGCTTCGAGGGTCTGAAGCTCGGCGAGGAATTCATCGTCCAGGATAAGTCGTTCAAAGTCGTCGGTTATTTTGAGGCTGGCGGCGGCACGAGTGAATCCGAAGTTTGGACCGATCAGCGCGTGCTCGCCCAGGTGGCCAATCGCACGGGGGCTACTTCCAGCGTGCAACTTCGAGCC
Source organism: Bythopirellula sp. (assembly GCA_041747595.1). Taxonomy (GTDB): domain Bacteria; phylum Planctomycetota; class Planctomycetia; order Pirellulales; family Lacipirellulaceae; genus Bythopirellula. The sequence continues at coordinate 1,008 of JBGTEU010000730.1, read as the reverse complement.
GTCAGCAAGGAGGCCCAGCAGCAACTCATCGACCGCATCACCGCCGACGAGCAAATCGCGCTCAAGGCCATTACCGAAGAGCAGTACTACGCCGATCAAGCCGAGCAAAGCGTGTTCATCAAGTTCATCGGCCAGGCCATCGCGTTCTTCCTCACGCTGGGGGCGATGTTCGCCGTCGCCAACACCATGTATGGCGCGATCTCCTCACGCGCCCGGGAGATCGGCACGTTGCGGGCCCTCGGATTCGGCCGCTTCAGCATTCTCACGGCGTTCATGTTCGAGTCGCTCGTGCTCTGCGTCCTGGGAGCGCTGCTGGGCTGCTTGGGAGCCCTGGCACTAGGAGAAATCCGCACCGGCACCATGGGGGGCAGCTTCACCGAGCTTGTTTTTTCGTTCAACTTCGGCCCCGAGGTGCTCATCAAGGGGGCCCTGCTCGCCATCATGATGGGCCTCATCGGCGGGTTCGCCCCCGCGCTCCGCGCCGTGCGGATGAAAGTCGTCGACGCGCTCCGCGAGGTGTAACACATACCCTGTTTAGCCGCGAGGCGAGGCGCAGCCGAGCGGTCCCCCCTACAGCGTCACCCCCACGTCAAACCGCCGCGCCACCCCCGCCGCGCGGCGATCTCACCAAACTCCCGCACCCCATACCGCGGCGCCGAAGTCAATTCCTCAAGCGTCCGATCCACGTCCTCGACATAGAAACCTTCGCTTACGGTCACCACGCCGCTTGCGGTTTCGCCCTCCGAGAAACTGACAAACCCGCGATGTCAAATCGACTGGTCCGTTTCACCCTCGACAACCTCTTCTTCGGCGTCTTCCTTTTCCGCCTGGGCTTCCGCTGCGGCAGCCACCTCCGCTTCGATCTTGGCAAATTCTTCCGGCAAGCCGCCGCGCTCGGGACCATGCCGCTTGGCAAGCCGATGCCCGGCGAGCGTCGCGTTGTAACGTTCCGGTGTCCCAAGGAACGCCGCCTTTCGGAGATATTCGTCGGCAGTCTCCAACTTGCCT
>JBGTEU010000729.1:0-1516 GCA_041747595.1 Bythopirellula sp. | reverse complement strand
ATCTCGGCCAAGTCACCACCGGTCTGGCGCTGTAAGATCACGGCGGTCACGAAAAATTTCAGGTCAAGATTCGGCACGCGTTCGGTAAGGTTGTTCAACGCTTCTTCAAACGGAATACCCAGGTTCTGTTCTTCAAATACGCGGCCAAATTCTGCCGCAATCGGATCCGAACTTTCCTGCGAGACCAAGTGGAAACCGGCGGCCAGGCTGTGGCCGGCACGCAGCGCGCGTGCCACGAGTTCCAAGGCTTCCGGAAGCTGGGCGGCAAACTTTTGCAGCCGCTTTTTGCGGCGATACAAAAGCCAAAAGAAGGGTAGCGATCCAAAGGCAAGGCCGGTCAAGGGGGCGAGCACGATATTCAAGCCCGACAGGCCTATCAGCACCGACGATCCCACCCCCAGACCGATGCAAGTCGCCACGAAGCTGGCCACCGACATCTTCACTTCCGCTTGCTCGAACAACAAAGTGAGGTTCAACCAATTCGAGAGCGCCATTTCGAAGGCACTCCTGCCAAGGCGTTCCTTGGAAAGCATCTGGGTGATTTCCGACAGACTCGAGGGATCGCTACGATCACCCTTCGTTAACGACGCCAGCCGGCCCTCCATTTGCGAGACTGATTTGTCTCGCACGAGCACCGCGATTCCCACGATCAGTGCCACCACGCCCACAAACACGGCGCCAACAATGAATACGCTAGGAAGCATGATCAACTCGTCGTGGAAAGTGGTGTCTTTGTTAATCGATTGGCAATTTGTAAAATGCTCGCCGGGCCCCCCTCTAGCACCCGGCAAGCGCGATTTCTTTTTGGGTCGTTAATCTCTCAGCATGATCCGCTCGCGGAAGGCACTCGCCGGGAGTCTCACGCCGTGCGATTCCAACCTTGGAATGAACGTGGGGCGGATACCCGAGGCTTGGAAATATCCGGTCGCCCGGCCGTTGGAGTCCACGCCTTCTTGGATGTAATTGAAAATGTCTTGCATCACGATCGTGTCTTGTTCCATGCCGATGATTTCGGTGATGGCGGTCACTTTGCGCGGGCCGCCCGAAAGGCGGTTCACTTGTACGACCAAGTCCACGGCGCTGGCGATCTGCGAACGCATCGCCTTCGCCGGCATTTCAAAGCCCCCCATCATGATCATCGTTTCCAAACGGGCGATGGCGTCGCGCGGCGTATTAGCATGGCACGTGGTAAGCGAGCCATCGTGGCCCGTATTCATCGCCTGCAACATGTCGAGCGCCTCAGGTCCGCGGCATTCGCCGATGATGATGCGGTCGGGTCGCATACGCAAACAGTTCCGCACCAAGTCGGTTGCCGAGATACGGCCCTTGCCTTCAATGTTGGCCGGGCGGGTTTCTAAGCGGACGACGTGGCTTTGCTGAAGCTGCAGTTCCGCCGCGTCTTCAATCTTCAAGATGCTATCGTCGTTGGAAATGAAACTCGAAAGAGTATTGAGCAGCGTCGTTTTACCTTAAACGGTGCCGCCAGATATAATAATTTTCATTAGGTCCTTCATGG
>JBGTEU010000728.1:0-5808 GCA_041747595.1 Bythopirellula sp. | reverse complement strand
AGCGATGAGCCGGGATAAATTGTCGTCTTCTTCGGCACGACTTGCTTCCACCGCGGCGAGGGCGCGATCTCGGTTGCATCAACCGTGCCGTTGCCATCGGCGGCGACGTAGCCAGCCATCGGCACGGTGATCAGGGAAGCGCGGCCGTTGGAAGCGGCATTTGTAATCATGCCACGCACGGCAGAACCCGGCGGCGCGTTACTTTGATTGTTCACGAGGCCATAGTCGCTGTGGTGATACCAGTCGGAGCCAGCGTTGGAGGCGTTGTTCTCCCAGTTGTAACCTGTCATCCGATTGCCGCCGCTGCGGTCAAAGGTGCGATCGGTGATGTTCATCGAGTTCGAGCCGTAAATGTACGGCGAAATCTCGCGGTTGCTCTGCCCCGCGTTGATCGTAAAAAGCACGTCCGAGGGTCCAGGATCGTCGGGCGTCACCGCATGCAGTGGCACAATTGTAAAGGTAAGCAAACAGGCGAACCCCAATACGCACTCGCAGGTAGACAGCACGCACTCGCGGGAAAATTTGAAATCCATCGTCGGCCTCTTTCTATGCTCTGCTCAACCGCAAACCCGTTTACCGGCCCTCTTGCCTGCAAGTAGCAGACCGCATGCCAAGCAGAAAATGATTGAAGCGGGCTCCGGCACGGAAGTGCTGGCGGCCAGTAGTCCCACGCCGCTGCCGAATTGCCGTTGCCATTCCAGAAAGTCACGGCCGTCGCTGTCTCCATCGCCGTCGGCGTCCGCCGCGGCGTTACCGAGTGTGTAAGCCGCTTGCCATTCGACGAGATCGTCGCCATCGACGTCGCCGTCGCCATCGAAGTCGGCGCTGTACAACGGAGTTGTCGGCAGTTCCGCGCGTATCCATTCCGCGATTGAGGGAACACCCTCCTCGTTGAGAAGAAACAGCATGTAGTAACCTGGCGGGGCTTCGTTGCCGCTCGCTGGCAGCGTGATGTTAACGCCCCCTTCACCGATGGCCAATTCGTCGCCGAGTTCGAAAACGTTGGCGCGTTGCGTCCAATTCTGAGCGTGGGTCACCGCCCCTGGGACAATCCAAAGCGCTTTGGTGATATTTTCCGCATCGGGCGTTTCCACAAAAATCGTGTCGCCAAGTTCGGCCACATCGGGGGCGGAAGTCACCGTGGGCCGAACGGCGGGCGAGCCATCCTCGGCAAAGAGATAGGCGGGGGAAAAAATCTCCGCATTCGTGTTTTGCCCGGGAATTACGCCGCCGTAATCATGGTCGCCGCCGGTCACCAGCACACGGCCATCGGGCAGCAGCAATGCCGTGGCGTGGTAACCCCGATAAATGTTGACGTTCGCCTCGGCCACTTGCGTGACTTGCTCGGTGAGGGGGTCCCAAATTTCCGCTGCGGCAATAAGGCCGTTCGGATCATTCCACCCGGTGACGTGGGTTCCGCCGGTGATCAGGACGGTTCCGTCGGCGAGGATCGTGGCATTATTCTGGCGGCGAGGTTGCGCCATCGTGTCGGCCCCATAGACCCACGAAGGAGTCTCTTCGTTGAGATCGAGCAGAGAGATATTTGCCGTCGGATTATGGCCACCGCCGATGTAGGCGATCTTGCCCGTGTCGTACATCACGGCCGGACCGTAATTGTGAAGGTTTGGATCGAGTGTCTTTTCGAGATAAGTCCAGGAACCGTTGCCGCTCATGTCGAGGAATTCGGTATCGTTACTGTAATCCGACAGGGAAACCGCCCTACCGTCGGGCGCTAAAAACACACGCGGATATTCCGGCAAGAGGTCATCCGCGGGTCGGAGCGCACCGGTCAATGTTTGCCAGGTGTTGGTGGCTGCCTGATAAATTTGCGCGGTCCGGTTCGTGTTGCCCAGTTGGGTGACGTCGCCAGACAAGACCAACACATCGCCGTTGCCAATGGTCGTGGCGCTCGGATACCAACGCTTCCCTGAAGTCGCCGTGTTCGAACTCGTGGAACCCATGTTAGGAACGGTGTTCGCCCAGAGATTTGTGAAAGGATCGTAGATACTGGCGCGGTTTTCGCCGTTGTAATTGGAAATATGTCCCCCCGCGACAAGCAATCTTCCGTCCGGCAGCCAAGCGTGGCCCGAACAAAAAGGATTAAACGCGGGAAGATTTCCTGGGGTAGAAAATTGGTCCGTCGTCGGATCCCAGAGGCCGACGCTTTCGCGCCACGTGGACCAAAACATGACTTTGCCGGTGGGGAGCAGGAACGTGTGAATGGCCTCGATGCCCCCGCCCATGCCCCACGTGAATGCGCTGGTCCAATCGCCCTCAATCGCTGGTTGAGCTCGCAGGGTTGTTGTCTGTGTTGACAGTAACCAAGCCAAGCAGGCCAATCCAATCAGTGGTGTGCGAGAGTGTTTCATTTCAATTCCTGATCTGGAGCGGCACTCAGAATGAAAACGGTCGGACATGGCTTCACAACCCCCGTCTTCTGCGGAACCGCGACGCAAATACGAATGGAAGAAGTGCCGCAGCTATCATGCTTGTCATTGGCTCGGGAACGACGCCATTGATGTGACCATGAATTGCCATCGCCGGAAAACCGGACGCGTTGGTATGGACCGCAACCATCAGCTGACCCGAATTTAGGTAGTCGAGCCAATCGGTAAGCGGCTTACTTGTTAAGGGATAAAAGGGAAGATAAGGCTCGCCGGTCTCTGGGTTGATCGTCGCATCGCCGTCGTCCCAGACGCCCGTGAGTGTGTTGTGTTCGTAGTCGACTAGAAGGTCGCTGTCTTCCTCCGCGGGCGTGTTGTAAGTGGCTAGCCCGAAGATGTTCAGCACGTGAGGGCCCACCGTGTCGGGCACGTGAAGATGCAGATGGATGCCGATAATGTCGTCAGGGTCAATTCTGTCGGCCGGATTCTCTTTGAGGCCGAGCAGGCCATCGAGCACAATGAGGTAGCTGAGCTCTGTCTGATCTTCGTTGAGCGTGAGAAAAATTTCTCCCTGAGAGTCCGTGAGGGAGGGATGTGTATGAAAATCGTCAATGAGCGCGTAGTAATGCTTGTCGCCGCTTCCACCATGATGACCGTCGTGAGCGTCGGCTCCCCTGCCCCATATTGAAAGCACAACGATGCTTGGCACGAGCCCCAATCGCAACATGAGATCCTCTCCAAAGTTATTAGGAGTGATAAGTTTTAGCAAAGATCGGAGGAGTTGGACGGCAAGCCGTGCTCAATGAGTCTTCAAGCTAACCCGCACGCTGGACAAGGTCAAATAGTTTAATGGCCATGCACCGACTGCCTCCCAAAAAATCCGCCAAATCAGCAATTCCTATCGGCACGCATTACTTTACGGCGTGTTGTTGCCGCCAGAACCAATCCCAATGCGAGTACTGATGCTGAAGGTTCGGGGACCGCGGTAGCAGCAAAAAAGACATTCTCTTGGAGATTCGTGATTCCCGTATTCCACTCGATGAGTGCGCCGAGCGACAAGTTGTCTAGATCGATCATCGAAGTCACTAAGGGATCTAACAGGTCGGCATCACCCGTGAAAAAGAATCGGTCGCCGTCGCGGAGGCGTGTAAACTGGCTCGCGAGAATCGTTTGCGCGAGCATCCCCAAACTGCTCCCCGGCACGTGATCCTCGGCAATCATGGCCACCCAGGAATCTAAATTGTCGGTCGTTCCGTAGATACTGGCTAGCGCGGCTTGCAAGTTGGGGTCCGACGTGAGTTGATCGAAATCGGCAAGGGGGCCGAGACTATAAGACTGACGCATCAGGCGATAATCATTGATCAGGCCGTGATCGCGACCGCGTTGGATGTCGACTGCCGCCAGGTCGGTGCCCCCCGCTCCGGGCGGTCCGAAATGAATATTTCGCAGCCCATCGATGAGATAGGCATCGTTTTCCTGCGCGGTCTGTGAGGCCAAGCCTTTCAAGATGAGATCGACCCTGGCGGGATCGCTGGCGAGCAGTTCCGGATTCTCCGTGGCGGCACCCAACGAGATCGTGCCGACATTGACGTTCTTGTTGTTCACCAGCAGAAGTTGTGGCGACTGCATGCTGTGCCCAAATCGAAATGCAGCCGCCGAAAAGGCGGTGGTAATCGAGGCATCGCCTTCATCGTAAAAGTAGTCTTCCGCCCGAGGAGCGTTCTCACCCATAACGGCGGGCAAAAACTCGCGGTAGGTGATTGCCTGCATCTCCGCACCGACGATTTTACGGGCCCATTGATAAATCTCCTCGTCGCCGAGCGCCGGATCGTAATTTTTGATCCCCGTGGCCAGCCGATTGTGCTCGCGGACAAACAACGAGTGAATGGCCGTTAATCCGACATTCTCGTTGGCCCGAACATCGCCCGCTAAAAAATCGCCGTTGGTTTCCCTGGCGGGCAAGAGCCCCCCGCTGCTGGTCGACAACTTACCGTCGACAAAAGTTCGCAAGGAATCGGCCGTCGCCTGGTCAGATCCGTAAACATTCGAAGCATCGATATACGACGTGTTTGAATTGATCTGCCAGCGCGGTATCGGGATGATTCCTCGCGGCGTGACGATCAGGTCGCCATTGCCCGTTGTGGGATCGTAGTTGGAACGATGAAACGAAATCGGATTCGGCCCCAACGGATCGCTGGGGTCATTGATCGGTATACTGAAATCGCCCGTTGCTCCCGTAGAAAGCCCATTGTATTGGGGGCCCGCGTCGATGAGCATCATATCATGAGTCAGAAACTGCCCCCAGTGCACGACCCAATCCGATAACCCTCGAACATTCAAAATGCTAGCCGACTGCGCCATCACGCGATTGCTCACGTCACGCGGATTCGGCTTGCCGACTTCCGCGATGACGTCGCCAATTCCGTCCGGGTAGTCGGCGTCATAGCCAAACCGGATGACGCGGGTGTTGGCCGCGCCTTGGTTAAGAATGGAGAGATTGTTCTGCGAGCCGTCGATCGTGCGAAACTCGGCCGCGGAAACAGGTGCGCCAGCCGCGATCACGATCGCGGCGACTACTTTGAAAAGATTGCCGATCAATTCCATCATGCCCTGTTTTTTGTGAGAAGAAAGAAATCTGCCGCTCTACAGTGCTACCAACAGTGTCGTCAAAAGGCACCTTAAAAAGAATTTAAGGCGAACTTTCAGACGCGTCGTCACACTTTAGGGGGGAATTCCACATCGAAAAGCGTCGTGCCCAGCAACATTCGCCATTCTAGCAGAGATCCGCAGTCGAACTGCTTGAACAGCATCTGCAATTTTCCTTTTTTTGATACAATATTTGTAGCAAACACGCGTGATATTTCATGCGAATTTGTGGCATTTTAAGCGAACTCAATAGTGAGTTTAGACGTATTTTTAAGTGGTGAGGCGATTTCTTCATCGCAATTTTTCGGTTTTCCGCTCGCAGCCTATGGGGGATGTTATGCAAGTTCAACTAAGCACCGACAACCATATCGAAGGCAACGCAAAGCTCACCACATATGTGGAATCTCTTGTCCAGGATTCTCTGGAACGCTTTGGCAATCGATTGACACGAGTGGAAGTCTATCTTTCTGATGAAAACAGCAGCAACAAAGGGGGTAGTAACGACAAGCGCTGCGCGATGGAAGCCCGCGTATCGGGCCGTCAACCCGTCACGGTGACCGCTACCGCTGGATCGATCGATCAGGCCCTCGCAAGTGCCGTTGGCAAACTGGAAAAAACCCTCACGAGCACGTTCGACCGGCTCGATAAACCCAAGGGCCGCCCTTCGTTCACTGGGGAAGAAGCTCTGTAGTTCTCGCTTGACCGCAGTGATTCGAATGCTGTTCACGGCAACGTTCACTCGAAATCCGTCAACTGCTTGGGTTGCATGCCGGCTCGT
>JBGTEU010000727.1:0-14912 GCA_041747595.1 Bythopirellula sp. | reverse complement strand
CTGTTTTTTTTATTATTCCCAACGTGCCGAGGTGGGTCTGTTCAGCTGGCTGGTTGTGGCATCGCCTCGGGCTGGGTAGCCGGGAATGGTATTTCTGGTCCGAGTTCCATCGCGTCTATGGGTGGCAAGGGGTGTAAGCTGTCGCCCGTCGGTTCAACCAATTGGGGGTAAACACCCTCGCTGAGTGGCCGTGGCCGCGTGAACGTATAATTCAGGTTCGGGTGATTCCGCAAAGTGGAAAGATAACGATTGCTGAGATCGGCCTTACAGTTGGGCAGCAATCCGCTTGGGCCTTCGGTGAGGTAGACTTGATTGTAGTCGAGCAGCGACCCCTTTTCAAAGTGGACGTTGCGGATCGCCAGGGCGTATTCAACGCTAGCACGATGATAGCCGATCTCGGCGTCGGCCAACCGCCGTTGCACATCCAACAGGATGAACAGATCTGTCTGGCCCGCTTCGTAGGCCGCTTCAATCGATTCCAATTGGGCTTCCGAGGCCAACAGTAAATTGTAAGCCGTCTTGGCATTTTCATAGGCACGCTCGACCTCAGCCACGGCGTTGCTCAGATCGTGCAAAACTTGCCGCTGCTGCTCTTTCAAGATGCGGCGATTGCGCGAGAGATTGAGCTGTGTATTGCGCACGGCCGCGTGACCTTGGCGGAATCCCAACGGCATGTCGAGTTGCAATCCGACTTGCCAATCGTTGTAATCGCCGCCAAACAACTCGTCGTAGGCGTTATTGAATTTCCCGATGTCGTTGTCTTTCTTGGCCAAGTCCTGACCAAAGCCTCGCATGCGATAGGCACCCACCAAATCCAGTTGAGGCAGCAATTGGTTGCGGGCCGCGATCAATTCGAGCTCGTTGAGTTTGATGAGCCATTCCTGTTGACGCAGTTCGACGCGGCGAAACATCGACTCGATCTTGCTTTCGTCCCAATCAAACGCGACTTTTGCGAGAGGGGGCTCGTCGCGGGGACGCAACAGGGTCGTGTCGTTGATCGGCAAGCCCAAGAGCAATCGCAGGCGGCGCTCAGCGACGAGCACTCCTCCGGCATTATTAAAGGTTCCCCCACCGCTGCCATTGCCGGCGCGTGTGCCCAACAGCACTCGACCCCCCAGTGCATCAATCGCCTGCTGTTGGAATTGAAAATACTGGACCCGCGCTTGGGCTTCCTGGTCGGCACCGACGTGCCCACCGTCCAGCAAGGCCTTGGTTTGTTCCCAAGTCTTGAGACTTGCGTCACGCGCCGCAAGCCGGGCATCGAGATTGCGATAAGCGAAATACAAGTCCCAATACAGGTTCTCAACGTTGCTTATGTAATCTTGGACGTCCTCTTCAAACTGGGCCAATGTTACGTCCATTCTCGTCCGTGCCACCAGTACGCCGTTCGGCAATCCCACCACGGCGTTGGGGCCGGCGATCCGGTTGATCTCGGTTCCCGCGCCGCGTAACAAGGGTTGCCGCACCAGCGCTTGCAGATTGACGTCCCAAGCACTGGGGAACTGATTTGTGATAAAGTTGTTGGCGTCGTAGGCTAAATTGTTGCGAATGGCGAACAACGTCCCGTGAGCCGTGCGTTTCGAGAGCTGAGAATTTAGCCCCGCCAAATCTTGGTCGAGCACGTTCGTGCCACCGCCGACGATCGCGTTGTTGTTGATGGGTTGATCAAGTTTTTCACCAAACCCAAACACCGAGGCTTGTGTATCAAATGCGCTCAGCGCTCCTTCAACGCCAAACCGGGGGTCAGTCTCGATGATCGCGGGATCGAAGCTTGTGCCAATGGTTCGCGGTTCGGTGAGAATCGTCGCCCCAATTTCTTTGAGCACCTCGGCATTCTGAAACGCGATGCGAATCGCCTCTTCGAGCGACAGATCCCAGTATTCGGCTGTTTGGGCATCTTGCAGAGTAAAGGGCTTGGCGTCGCCCAAGAGGTCCATCGGCGGAGGGGAGTCATTACGGGGATATTCAATCTCGGCAATGAACGACTGATAATTTGCCAGCTCGATGTCGCTGTGTCGCGCCGGTTGGTGCTTTGTCTTCGCTGCCGTGCAGCCGACCAGCAGCAGAGAAATGGCGAAAATCACCGAGGTGAAAAATGCCGCGACATGATGACATCTGCGAGTTGGCATCGAAGGGCACATAGAGGCGATAGGACGAGCGATCTGTCCGTGGAAAGTGCCCACGGCAGAATGAGAGAATTCCTTACACTCAGTAATGATCGGCATATTCCGCACAATCAGCCGATTTACCCAGCGATTGCCGGACATGGTGACGCGACCCGCAAACTCGCCCTATTTTCGCTGTTTTCAAGTGGGCAAAGTCACAGCGAGGACCGGGAAATCTCAGTAACAAATCCGTGCTAGCAAGAGTTTTCCAATTCAGTTCTCGCCGAAGCCGGCAAGAGAGCGCGTTACGAATGTGCCGATAATTGAAGCAATGATGCAGGAGGTTGTCGAATTTTAATACCCTATTTTCACGAGTCGGTTGTGAAGAGTCATTCCGTCATTGCCGTTACGTTGATCGTGCTGTTGTGCGGCGGATCGTGCTTAGCCGTTGAGGGGATCGATCATTTCGCCATCGAGACAGAGGGCAGTTTTTTCTCCCGCGATCTGCAAGAGCTCTCAGCGTTTCCTTTGATTTCGCGGCGGCGCAGTCGCGGTGCGATGCCAGAGAGCTTACCCCTTCCGAGACGCAGCACGATCTCCCGATCCGAGGGACTAAGTTCCGTGCGAGCTGATATTACGCTTCCCACGACGTTCGTCCCCAGTGATCTCGCCGCCGACGAATTTGCGGAATTCGGAATGCAAAGACACGTGATGGGAACAAGCCGTTACGACGCGCCCCTGAATTGCCGTTGGCGATCTCCCGCCTTCTGCCACCGGGCCCTATATTTTGAGCAAGTCGCATTGGAACGCTACGGTATCACCAACAAAGTGGCTCAGCCGCTTCTCTCCGGTGCGCGGTTCTACGGAACGGTGCCGCTTTTACCCGTGCTTTGCATTAAAGACCTAGCGCAATGTCGTTTAAGCACTCTGGGATATTCGCGGCCCGGCAGCCCCCTGCCCTAATTGACTGAGCCTTTAGTTATCCGTCCGCTTGGTTAACATTGCAATAACGGCCACCAGCTCTCCGGGATCGACCGGTTTGGTCACGTGATTTTGAAAACCAGCGAGCATTGATCGCTTGCGATCTTCCGAGCGTGCAAATGCCGTAAGGGCTATCGCGGGAACCGCTCCACCCTGTTCGGCGGGCCACGAGCGGATTTCTCTCATCAATTCGTAACCGTCGGTGCCAGGTAATCCGATATCGCTGACGATCACATCCGGTTTTAGCGTCGCAAGTTGATCCAATGCCTCGCGAGCGCTGCCAGCAGTAACGATCGAAGCACCACATGCCTGTAAAAAACGGCAGACGACGATACTGGTATCCAATTCATCATCGACTACGAGGATTGTCAGACCTGCCAGATTGTGTGCCTGAAAAGCTGGAGTTCCGGTATTCGTCGTCGGATGAACGCGTTCTTCGTCAGTGGCATGGCGGGACATTTGTAATGGAAGATTCACAGTGAAGCTGGCCCCTTGGTTCTCGCCGTCGCTTTGGGCTCTCACGCTCCCTCCATGCAATTCCACCAATTGCTTCACAATCGATAAGCCCAAACCCAGGCCTCCATGACGCCGCGTGGTTGATCCTTCTGATTGGCGGAACCGCTCGAAGACATGTGGCAAAAAGTCAGCCGAAATCCCGCGGCCGGAGTCGGCCACGGTGATTTCCAAGTGGGAATTCACCCGCGCGAGGGAAACTTGCACGCGACCACCCTTGGGAGTGAATTTCACCGCGTTGGAGACTAGATTCCAAATCACTTGCTGCAGGCGGTCAAAATCGCCCAACACTGGCCCCGCAAGAGGGTCCAGCACGGTTTGCACGCGAACATTCTTGGCATCGGCGGCAGGCTTTACCGTTTCCATCGCCGCTTCGATGATCTCGGCAGGACTCACCGATTGCACGTTCAGACGAAGCTTGCCGGAAATGATGCGGCTCATGTCCAGCAGGTCGTCGATGATCTGAACCTGAGCGAGACTATTGCGTTCGATCGCGGCATAGGCGTCGCTCAATTCCTCCTGGTCGACCATCTCCATCCGCAAAAGTTGCGAGTAACCCAGGATCGCGCTCAAGGGGGTGCGCAACTCGTGCGAGACGACCGACAAAAACTCATCCGTCATGCGGTTGGCATGTTCCGCGGCCGCCCGCGCGGCCCGCTCACTGGTGAGCAGCGCCTCTCGCTCCGCTTCGGCTTGTTTCCTGTCGGTCACGTCGGCGCAAATGCCCATCATGCGTAACGGTGTGCCATTGTCGTCGTGAAAGGCCCGCCCGCGTCCTTCCACCCACCGCGTGTTGCCATTGGCCAAGACGATGCGATATTCGACCCGATGTTCGACTTGTTTTTCGAGCGATCTTTGTACGCTTTCGGTGACAATGTTGCGGTCCTCGGGATAAATCTCCTCGAGAACGGCGTCAAAATTACCGGGAAAAGTTCCCGGCTCGCGGCCATGAATTTTTTCTAGTTCCGGCGACCATTGAACCATTCCCGTGGCAACATCCCATTCCCAGGTCCCCATGCGACCGGCGGCCAGCGCGATCCGCAATCGTTCTTCACTTTCGCGGAGCGCTTGCTCGGTCCGCTTGCGTTCTTCAATTTCGCCCGTAAGCTTGGTATTCAGTGCAGCCAAGCCAGGCAGATGCAAGGCTGAGGGAACAATCTGACAAAGCGCAATCACGGTCGCCCAAGAGACAATCGCGGTGACGAGTTTCATGACGCCTGCGAATCGGTAGACCGGCTGCCAGAAAATAATGGCCTCGATGAGGTGGGTCGTACCGCAAGCAAAAATGAATACGACGAACAGCCAAAAAATCCGCGGGAAAGGAATGTCTTTTCGCCGCAGGGCAAAAAAAGCGATTACTAGGGGAATCGCCGTGTAAGCGCCAAAGATCGCCAAGTCCGACAGAATGTGCAGCCAACCATGGCCGGCGTCCCAAGTGCCACACCGCCAGCGCGGCGGGAAATCGGACGTGTCGAAAAGCTTACTGAGAAAATCAAACATGAATGGCTTCCCCATGAAAGTCCGCTAATCGGCAATTGAATTATTGATGCCCTCGAAACACAACATTACCCACACACCAGGGCCAATCGCTCGTGATAATGATTCGTGGTCCAATCCGGATGCAAGCGCCAGAGGGAAATATTGTCCCGAATTCAAAGTACCGCGCCAAAATGCCAAAATTATTTCTTTTGTCCGTGTCGGCCTTCGCTCCATCCTAGAAATCTCGGGGTGGTCAAGTTTGCGAAGCGGCAATATTCCAGCAATTTTGTCATTTACGAACACTTTTCTGCGCTCATTGTCGAACGCCAAGACTCGCAACGCTTGGAAACAAAGGCTTTAATCATTCGTAGCGATTGGACAAAACCCTCCGGGCCACGGTCTCTCGGCCGCCGCCGGACGGCCCAGTGACTTGGCGGATTCTCGGTGCTTTGGCGAATTCTCAATAAGAATTCGTACGCGTGTACAACCTCCCATGATCGCGATTCCCGTAGAGAATGCCACAACGATTTTTGGCCGTTTTTTTTGGAAACAATGATTACAGCGATTTGCGCCGCCGGCAACACTTAACCTCAGACCACTCGAACTTGGTTGTTTAACGAGCATGTCTGGACTTGGCCTGAGCGCGGCGAGATCAGGTGGCCGCACTTACAGAATGGCGAGCGGATTGCGGCGTTCTTCGAGCGTGCCGCGGGTAACGCCCACGCGGTTACTCGCTTGAAGTTGCTGCCAAACTTGCTTGCCGGTGATGCGGCCCGAAAGAAGGCCCTGATAAAGTTCGACAAGCTTACGGACTTCGTTTGCCGATTGCGTAAGCAGCTCGACGCGAAAATCGCGAATGCCACGGGCCAACAGTTGCGGCACGGCTTCCGCGGCGGATTGCGGCACGGCATTGTAGAGCGTGTTGCGGCAACCGACGTCGGCCTGCAACACGTGTTCCATCCCAATGCGGTCGCGGAGTTTCACTTCGTGGACGTCACACGGCCGGCCGCAGTTGTGCTTGTTCGTCCCCGGCGATAGCACGGCACAGAAGACGCAGTGCTCCATGTGAAACATTGGCATGTGCTGGTGCAACACCACTTCAAGCCACGCGGGCGAAACGGCATCGACCAACTCGAACAGTTGATCGCGGTTCAAATCGTAAGAAACAGTCACCCGCTCGGCACCCAAGGTGCGCAGGTAATCGACGGACCACTGGTTGGCGGCGTTAAGCGAGAAATCGGTGATGAACGGAATCTCGTGGTCTTTGCAAAAACCCAAGCCGGCGAGATTGCGGACGAGCCAACCATTGGCACCGTGCTTGGCAAGGGAGTGAAAGATGCCCGCTTCGCCCGGTTTTTGAATCCGCGGGGTAGCAAGAAAAACCTTGGCATCGCGTGCGTGGGCCATCTCGACAGCGGCACGATACTCTCGGATGTCGACAAATTCGGCCAGGATGTCCGAAATGCCGGCGTCAATCACCCCGTCGACCTGCTCGAGTGTGCGACACAAGACACGCAGTGTCGGCGTGCTGGTTTCCTGATTCTCGGCAACGCGTGACGGCTCGACAAGACTCGCTTCTTGTTTGGTTCGCAAACTCCGGGGCGCCCGCCCGTGAAGCGATTTTCCGAGTTCGGCAATCAGCCCCTGGCGGAGTTTCCCCAGCACACTTAATGGCACCATCGGCTCGCCGGTGATGTTTGCAGAAAGCAAGCGCAATTCGTAAACCGTTGCGCCCAATCGGCCCAGTTGCGCGGCGAGCACTTCCTCGGTGAGTGGATGCTTGGTTGCCGCGGCAAGCGGTTCGGAGGATTCGAGTGAGCATGTCGCGCCGTTTTCGGCGTGGGCGCTAAGCCGCAAGCGGTGGTCTACCGTTGCGTCGACATGCAAATCGAGGGGAACGCGGCGAAGCGGTTTGGTGCCGGTGAATGTTTTGCGTAGTCGGTTGGTGAGTTGCGGGTCGTCAGTTTTCCAAATTTGTTGGCCGGGATGCAACTGAGTGAAGTCGATCGAATCGCGACCGAAGGCGAGTTCCACATTTTCACCGCGTGGCGTCACTTCATAGACGCGGCCCCCTTGTTCCTCGCCCCGTTCGCGATTCCCCGCGAAGACGATTCCGTCACCGGGGGCGACCTCGCCGAAAAGTTTGATGATCACCCGTTGACCTCGTACCATGCGGATTTCGCCCAAGAGCACCCCGCGCTTGGCGGAACTCAACGCCGGCACGAGCATTTTGTGATCGCAGCCATTGAGCCAACCGGGCGAGAATCCGCGCGAAAAGGAAAGTTCCATCTCGCTGACGTCGCGCTCCGTGAAATCGAGCGGGCGCTCGGCAACGGCCGCGTCGATCGCGCGGCGATAATGGCTGGTAATGTTGGCCACGTACTCGGCGGTTTTCAGCCGGCCTTCGATCTTCAGGCAACTCACGCCGGCGTCGATCAATTCGGGCACAAGCGCATACGCGGCGAGGTCCTGGGGACTGAGCAGATATTTTTGCTCGCCAAGATCGACGTCTTCGCCATCGCAGATCAGATCGTACGGCAACCGGCAGGCCTGGGCACATTGTCCCCGATTGGCGCTGCGGCCGCCGAGCGATTCGCTCGTCAGACACTGACCCGAGTAAGCAACGCACAACGCCCCATGCACGAAAGTTTCCAGCTCAATGTCGGTCTGTTGGTGGATTGCACGTATCTCGTCGAGGGAGAGTTCCCGCGGCAGCACCACCCGTTCGATACCCAATTGCTCGGCCACGCGAATGCACTCGGCGCTGGTGAGGGTCATCTGCGTGGACGCATGGATCGCCAGCTCGGGGCTGATCGCACGAATGAGCCGCACGAGGCCCAAGTCTTGCACGAGGACGGCATCGACACCCGCTTCGGTCAATTGAATCACGGTCCGCTCGACCGCCGCGAGTTCACTGGGAAACACGAGCGTGTTGAGCGTGACAAATCCACGTACCCCACGCTCGTGCAGAAAGGCCATCACTTCGGGGAGAATTTCAACATGCAGATTGGTCGCCCGTGCTCGGGCGTTGAATCCACATTCGAGACCGAAGTACACCGCATCGGCACCGTTCTCGACCGCCGCGGTGATGCAAAGCCGATCGCCGGCGGGGGCGAGCAGTTCCGGCTTGCGGCGCGCACTTGGAGTGGGGGTTGCTTGCTTTGCTGACATACGGTGACCAATGGCGGACGGTGAGAGACCCTTGATTTTACCTGACCAGCGACGGCTGGGCATTCGGCAATTCTCAAAATCTGGCCCGAGTGAGGAAACTTTTGGGGTACTTGCCGCGTCGAAGCTGGTGGGGAACAGTCCAAACAGGTGTGATTCTTTGTTAGAATCGCACGCGATTGGTCATTTTCATCGTCGGCCACCTCGTCCCTTGGGAGAAACGCCATGATTCGCCGATTGCTCGCCGCCGCTTTGTTTTTTGTTCCCCTTACCGCCATGCCGCTTGATGCTGCCGAACCAGTGGCTACCGAAGGCCGGGTCTCGGCCGTCACAGTTTACCAAGGACAGGCCCTCGTTACCCGCGAAGTGGAAATCGAGAGTGCCGACGGGCTCTTGGAATTGGTGGTAACGGGACTCCCCGAAAGCGTGCTGCCAGGTAGTCTGTTCGCGGAACCATCCGGCGAAGTGCAGGTCCGCTCGGTCCGATACCGTGCTCGGCCGATAGAGGCCGACGTGCGGCAGGAAGTCCGGGAACTCGACGAAGAGATTCAAAGCGTATCGGACAAACTAGCGGCGACCATCGAGGAACGTTCGCTGCTCAACGAACGCAAGGCGTATCTCGACAAGCTCAAGGAATTCACGGCGGTCACCTCGACTCAAGAGCTCAAGAGCGGTGTCCTCAACGCCGAGACGCTCAAGACTCTCACCGAGTTTATGTTTGCCGAACGCGACGCCGTCGCTAAGCGGGAGTTGGAGCTCGCTCAAGAAGAACGGACGCACAACCAGCAAATGGAACTGCTCCAACGCAAGCGGCAAACGATTGCCGAGGGATCGGCCCGAACGGTCCGCGAGGCGGTCGTCTTTATCAATGCCCCTGTGGCTGGCCCCGCGAAGTTGCGGCTGAGCTACTTGGTGGGGAACGCAAGTTGGACCCCCTCGTACAACTTGCGGGCCACCGACGAGCGCGATGAGATCACGGTGGAATACAACGCCTCGATTCAGCAAATGAGCGGCGAGGATTGGAGCGACGTCGAGATGGTGCTCTCGACGGCCACGCCGTCGCTGGTGGCCAAGGCGCCGAAGTTGGACCCGCTTTCAATTAAGCTGGGTTCGCCCGTGCCGGCCGTACAATCGCCTGAGGTTGCTGCCAATTATCGCATGATGAAGGAAAACATCGCGAACATGAGCAAGCAACGAGGGCAACAGGCCGTAGCAGCCAATGCCGCTGGTGATGAATCTGGGGTAGCTCGTGAACAGAAGGCCAGGGCCGCAGGAAGGGGCGGCATGGGTGGAGCTATGGGTGGAGGCATGGGGGGTTATGGTGGGGGTGTAGGCGGATGGAGCTTCGGCGATCAAACGAAAAGCATCGACGTGGAGCTGAATACCTTCGCCAGTCAGTTGCAGTTGATGGACTTTAATAATGCGATCAGTTCCTTGCGGCAGGACGATGACAAGTCGCTCGCCAGCGCCGAAGGAGTGAGTGTCAGCTATCACCTGACCAACAGCACAAGCCTGCCAAGCCGGTCGGATCGCCAGTTGATTCAAATTGCGATTTTGCCGCTCAAGGGTGAGTTCTATCGCCTGGCGACACCGGTGCTCACGAGCTTCGTCTACGAGGAAGCGCGACTCACCAACACAAGCGATCAAGTATTCCTCGCCGGGCCAGTGGCCACGTTCCTGGGCGGGCAGTTCGTCGGCCGGGGAGATATGCCCACCGTTGCCATCGGCGAAAGCTTTATTGTGGGGCTGGGCATCGATTCGTCGCTCAAGGCCGAGCGGAAACTCGTCAAAAAGGAAGAACGCATCCAAGGGGGCAATCGCGTCGTCGATTTTCTTTATGAATTGAAGCTCGAAAACTTTGGTGACAAGGCCGTGAATGTGCGGCTCATGGATCGGTTGCCCACGGTGGGTGAGAACGACATCAAGGTAACGCTCGTCAAAAGCGACGAAGAGGTGAGCCAAGACGAAGGCTATCAATTAACGGACCGCAAGGACGGCATTTTGCGGTGGGACGTGGAAGTTCCCGCCCAGGCGGTGGGTCCGAAGCAGAAGCTCTTGAAGTACACGATGCAGATCGAATACGACAAGCAACTTTCCATCGTCGGGATGCCGGCGAAACGGTAGAGTACTTAAGTGTGGATGTGAAACCTGTCATTCCGAGGCGAGTTCCGCGAGCCGAGGAATCTTGGGTCGTCACGTGTTCGTATTGAAGGCGTGTAAAAGTTGAACCTAGATTCCTCGGTCGGCGAGCCTCACTCGGAATGACAAAATCCGCTGATGCGATACTCAAATCGCGAAGTGCCACGCGCTTTCGGCGGTGGCATTTCGCCGCGGGCAGGTCGCGCAAAGATCGTCGCCCAATTGCTCGTGGGCCCAGTCCATCGCGGTGGTTGTGCTGGACCAGACTTGCCCCGTTTCGCGGAAGACCCGGTCCTGGCCGAGGCGGTTTACGATCCCCACTTGATCGAGGATCTGGTAGAAATCGTCCCGCACGCCTGCAAGGCACAAGGCGATCCCACGTTCCTCGATCCGCTCGATGAATTCGGCGAGCAGGTGCATGCACACGGCGTCGGGATTTCGTAGGTGCTTGACCCGCATAAGAATGACTTTTGTGGTTGGGGGTAGTTCGATTTCGATTTGCTCCAGATGAGCTTCAAAATCGGGGGAACTTCCAAAGAAAAGCTCTCCCTCGAAGTTCACCATTTTGATGCGGTCGCAAGGCGCATCGTCGGGAAAACGTTCGCGGATCATGCCGTTGGGGTCGATCACCAAGTCTTCCATCGTGACCTTCGCCGCTTTGGGGACATAAATCAAGAACGACAAGAGCGTGCCCACGAGGATACAAAACTCGATCGAGATAAAAACCGCCGAGAAGGCGGTGGCGGAGACGATCACGGCGTCGAATTTGGTGGCGCGGAAGTGGTAACGAATCCCCGCAAGGTCGATCATCCGCATCGCGGCCAGCAGAAGCACGCCCGCCAGCGCTGCGCGAGGAATGTATTGGGCAAGCGGCGCGAGTGCCAACATCGTGATCGCGACGGCCACGGCGCTGATCACCCCCGACCATTGCGTGACGGCACCGGCTTGATGATTAATGTAAGACCGCGTGAGCGATCCGGAACCAGGAAAGCACTGGAAAAAACTGCCCGTGAGATTGGCGAGCCCCTCGCTCAAGCATTGCTGATTGATGTCGAGCTTTTGCTTGGTGCGGGCCGCGATTGACTTGGCCATGGCGATTGCTTCCAAGAGCCCCAACAAACCGATGGCGATCGCACTTCCTGAAAGCTCGCGGACGAGGCCCCAATCCCAATGGGGAAGTTGAAAATGGGGGAGCGTACGGGGCACCTTCTCGATGAGGCTCACTCCTTGTTGGTCGAGTTCCCAATAAAAAGTGACAAACCCAGCGGCAGCGATAGCGAGTAAAAGTTCCGGCAGCCCCAAATGAAACCGGCGATTGAACCATTTGAGAACCAATGCCACCAGAATCGTGCCGCATGCTATTCCGAGAGTGAGCGTATGAACTTGCCCTCCCTCGGTCATCGTGAGCCAAAACCGCTTGAGAAAATGATCGTGATGGCCTCCTTGCGCGGAAAGGCCCAGCACGTTTTTCATCTGGTCGAGCACCAACAAGACCGATGCCCCGGCGGTAAAGCCGACGATCACGGCGTGCGAAATGTAACGTGACAAATCGCCGAGACGCAATAACGTAATGCCGGTTTGAATCAGCCCGATCAAGCAGGCCATGAGTATTGCAGCGGCAATCCGATCATCCTGAGGAACCATTGAGAGCGCGCTGAGCATCGCGATGGAAATCGCGTTCGTGGGTCCGTTAATGAGTTGCTTCGACGAATCGAGAAGCGCCCCCACGGCCGTCATCACAATGGCCGTGTAGAGCCCGTACTGGGGGGGCATTCCGAAAATCGTGGCGTAGGCCATCGCTTGGGGCACCGCGACGGCAGCCACCGTGAGTCCCGCAAACAGGTCGAGGCGGAACGTGTGGATTGTATAACCGCGCAGCGAATCGAACGCCGGCACAACGCGAAGTAGCCAGGGAATAGATGCGCGACGTGGCCCGTTGCGCTCTGGGGGTAAGATCGAGGTCGGCACTAAGTTGGAGTTTCAAAACGAGTCGGACTAATCGGCTACGATGTCGTGTTACGCAGTCCGTGACGTCGCATCAGTATAGTCAACGTGCCTAAAATCCCCCATCGCGGAATATTTCCTAGCCGCAGGCGGAAGTCGGCGGTGAAACTCACCGCGTGGCGAAAGGCATCTGGACGGGGTTCGGCGCCAACGGCACGGCAAAATGAGGCGGACGGACCGGCACGCGCGGCGTGGAAATCGGTTCCGTCGAAGTCGGCTGCAAGGCAGACGCCACGGCATCGAGTCGGTAGCTCATAGAAGCGAGTGGGTGGATCCCCAAGGTGCCGGTCCACGTTTCATAAGGCCGGCCGCTACGTTCGTCGTCCGTGAAAAAAGCGAGGTAACTCATCGAGTCGGCGGCGATGAATTCGTGCTCCCGCGGCGCGAATTGTGTTTGGCTGTAAACCCGTCGCCAGGTTCCTGCGTTGAAATACGTTTGATGTAATACGAAACCGTCGGCAAAACTTGCATCGAGCGGCACGACTTCGGAATTGTGCGTATGACCGTACACAATATATTTTGCCCGGCGATTGCGGAAATCTTGCTCGGTGAGGGCGTGATGGAAATACGATCCGGTGCTGACCCCGCGAAGTCCGGCGCACAATTGAGCGATCCAACTTGCCCAACCGATCGACAATCGGCGGCTAAATTTTAATGCCCTTTGCAAACTGTCGACAATGTCGATGGGGCTCCAGGTGTCGCGGTGTTGTACGAAGGGGTGTTCGAGAAATTCGTCGGCGAGCGTATCCCAGATTTTCTTGACTTCCTTGCGAATCGCCGGATGCGGGCAAGTCTGTTCCAACAACCCGTCGATCCAAACGGGAATCAGCAGCAGCGGGCGAATGTTATCGATCTCGCGCAAGCCGGCGAGAGCCGAGGTCGGCAAATCGTCGCCCAACTGTTGCTCCACCGCCACGCCAAAGCGGTTCAAGAGCTCAAGCACGATCACGTCGCCGAGGCTGCTCATGTCGCGGTCCCCTTCGTAATTGAAGGGATCGTACACGTCGCCATGGCGAGCGAACACCTTATGCCGACGCATCACCTGCACCAATTCGTTGCTTTCCCAGATTTCGTGAGGGAACGGCGCGTCGGGGTACGTGGCCAAGCCCATGTGCGAGACAATCTGTCGACGAAGTTGGTTGTAGTTTTCGCCCGACAAATGGTAGGGCCAATCGTGGTTGCCGACCATGTAGTGAATCCGCACGGGAACGGGCTTTGACTCGCCCGTGGCGGGCCGACCGTTGGCCAGGGATGGTGGAACGGTGATTCCTTGCTCGGCGAGTTGCCGGAATTCGGCAAGGGCCGCTTCGTTGTTTCGCAAGATGTCGCCGGTGATCTTGGCGACCATCTCGAAGAGCGCGGGGCTTTTGTTATCATCCCACGGCCGGGCCCGCGTGCCGAGCCACTGCGTCGAGCGGATCACGTCGAGCACGTCGCCCAAAAGCAGCAGGTCGATGCGATCGATCGGCTGATAATTTCCGTCACGGCGAAACGAAGCGCTCAATGCGAGATCGTTCAAGCGATCGGAGAGCAAACGAAAGGCCCCCGGTGAGATGGTCGTGCCACTCGTACCATCCGTGAGATGCAAATCGCTGATGATTACCAACATGATGCGCCGCGTCCATGCGTAGGAATTCCCTGCATCGGGCGCTCAACGTCGAGAGCGGCCCTTTTTCCCTCTCTGTTTCATCGGGTGTGCTAGCGCGAAAGATTGAGGATTATTCCGATTTTGTGGTCACCAAACACGTTTGAAGTGTGGCAACTAAAAAAAGGCCTGCTAGCTGGAGACTAGCAGGCCAAGAGACAGGACTTCTTAGTTAATTATCGGCATATCCCCCGATTCATTTAGAATCCAAAGTAAACTCCACCACCTACGACGGGGGCACCATAGCCAAAGCCATAGGCGGGTCCGCGGTAACCATAAGTCACTGGTCGGGCGTAAGCCATTGGTCGAGCGTAGTAGCGCGGTCCTACAACCGCTGCCCGAGCAACGGGATAAGGCGGAGCCAGAACTCGACGGACCGGAGCAACGCGCCGATATCCCCAAGCACTCGCATCAGGCATGTCCGCGATGGCAAAACCGGCTACCAAAGCCAGCATAATGCTAAATTTCTTGATCATTTTGTCTCTCCTTGTTATTCCCAGGGGAAACGGGTCCCCTGCGGCAGTGAGGTTAGGGTCTGGTCTTTACGTGCCGCATGGTTACTAGTTTTTGCACTTGTCGTGCCACAATCTCAAGGCGTAACGGTAAATCATATAGCATTAAGCACTTAAGGCAATATTGCCAGCATCGCAGAATTCCTGCTGGGATGTGCATGTGGTCATATTGGAGACAGTTGGGTCTCACTTTAGATGCGAAAGTGATAGCAGTGTAGGTATTTTGACAAAACCAGGAACTAATGATATCATTTTGCTATCACTCGGTGTTTGGGATTCCAATTATGGGTCAAATTCTTGTTCGTGGACTGATGGAAGACGTTGTCGAGCGACTCAAAGCCCGCGCGAGCACAAACGGCAGATCGC
>JBGTEU010000726.1:0-3009 GCA_041747595.1 Bythopirellula sp. | reverse complement strand
CGCTGGATTTGCTGCTCGATGCTCAGCGCCGCTTGGCGGAGGCGGAAACCCGCTATTTCCGCTCGCTGACGGAGTATGCGATTGCCGTGAAAAACGTCCACTTCGCCAAAGGAACACTCTTGGATTACGACGGCGTGTATTTGAGCGAAGGAGGCTGGCCGATGGCGGCCTATCAAGACGCGGCGATTCGTGAAGGACGGCGCGGGCGGCCACGGGAACTCAATTACGCTTCGGCGCAGGCCCCACGAGTCGCATACGGACCCTACGAGCAACGGCTCGACAAAAACATGATCATGCCGCCACCCGCGGAAGTTCCTACTGAAATTGGTCCCTTCGAAGAACCCGTGCCAACGGAAGCAGAGCCTGCAAGCATTATTCCTCACGTCACCGAAGCCACCCTGCCCGTCTGGCAACCCCAGGTAACGTCGGAACCAATTCCTGGAAATTCGGACAGGGCGACAACCACGCTCATCGTGCAACCTACGGTCGGCAGCTTTGTCGAGCCTGTCGCTTTTACGGAAGAGCTGCTCCTGCTCCCGGCGGTAGATCAGTGATGCCAAACAATACTAGCCGCAGGCGGCAGCCGGCAGTGGTAATCCAGACCGAACCGCCAACTACCGCCTGCGGCGAGGATCACAGTCCAATGAGTGCTCCATCAATTCTTCTGGAGCGCGGCGGTTTGCAGTTCATCGGCTAGAAAATCAGCGAGTTCCCCGGGTGTCGGGCAAGTCCAAATGACCATGGGTGGCGATTGCAAACCCAAAAGCTGATCGAGTTCTTGGCTGATCTCTACGGCAGTTAGGGAATCGATGCCCAATTGAGGTAACGGCGTCGTCGGCTCGATCGCCCCCGGAAGCAAGTTGGCTCGCATCGTAAGCCAAGTCAGGAGCCAGGTCTGCACTTCGCCTCGCAATTGCTCAGGCGAAAATTGAGCAAGGCGCTCCAAGAATTCGGGCGGGCTCGTAAGTTGTTCGGCACAACTTTCCAGATCATCAGCGGATTGTTGGTTGACCCACTCGGCGGTGATCGCTAATTCACCCTGGAGATAGAGCTCGCGGCAGCGTTGCCGTTGCACCTTGCCGCTCGAGGTGACCGGCAAACTCGCGGGACGAATCAACACAATCGCGTAAGGGTCGAGGTCGTGTTCGGCAACAATCGCCGTGCGGATCGCGTCAATCATTTGATTGTAATCCGCATGGCGAGAATCACGCCGCCATTGATGCACGACTACCAACTCCTCGCTGCCGTCGATTTCCACGGAAAACGCAGACCCTACGTCAACAGCTTCGTGAGCGGTTTGCGCGGTGCGCTCCAAATCCTGCGGATAGTGATTGCGACCTCTTACGATAATCACGTCTTTCAAGCGGCCGGTAACAAAAAGCTCTCCCTCGTGGCGAAATCCCAGATCGCCCGTACGCAGGAACTCTCCGGCATGGTTATTAGCTGAACCATTCGCGGCGATCTTCGCGCGAAAAATCTCTGCGTTCACCGGTTCCTTATTCCAGTAGCCCCGCGCAACGGAATCGCCGCGGACCCAGATTTCTCCCACTTCGTTGGCATCGCAAGCCGTGCGGGTCCGTGGATCGACAATCTTGACGATCAAGCCTGCGCATTCCGGGCCACAGCCTACGAGGGCTCGCGTACTGCCGTTTCGCTCTGCCCGGCAGACAACTTGATGCTCGCGTATCGCCTCACGGTCGACTTGAAGAACCCGCGGCCCCGTGGCGGATTGTCCCCCCGTCACAAACAACGTCGACTCCGCTAAACCGTAGCAAGGGAAAAAGGCGCTCGGCTGAAAACCGGCACAAGCAAACGCCTCCGCGAATTCAGCCAGCGTATCTGGATTGATGGGCTCAGCTCCGCAGAACGCAAGCCGCCAATTGCTGAGATCGAGCCCGGCGCGTTCAGCGACCGTCGTCTTCCGCACCAATAAATCGTAACCGAAATTCGGAGCGCCGCTGACTGACGCCTTTGTCTCTGAAATCAATTCCAACCAGCGCTGCGGCCGGCGCAGAAAAGTGGTGGGAGCAAACAACGTACTCGTGCCACCCACATATAGAGGCGACAAGATACCTCCAATAAGACCCATATCATGATAGGCCGGTAACCAAAAAACGGCTTTCACGTTTTCATTCGGCAGGACTTCGAATCTCTGGCGGATCGATTCCAAGTTGTGCAAGATATTGCCGTGACTCACCATGACGCCGCGCGGCTCGGACGTGGAACCCGAGGTGTATTGCAAAAACGCGATATCGGTGGCGACGCGCGCCAGGGGTTGAAAATCAATCTTCTCAATCGTCGGAAGTTGATCGGTCGGTTCCCACGCGAGTTCGCTAATCGCGGGGGTTTGTTGTTCGAGACACAAGCCGCCGATCACGCTGCTGTGTGTTAGCACTAAACTCGGCTGGCAATCGGCGACGATGGAATCGAGTCGGGGCAACGGACGGCGGGGTTTCGGGTAAGTGGCCGGCACGGGCAACGCGCCGGAGTAAACGCAACCCAGGAACGCGGCAATGAATTCGAGTCCCGGCGGATAGACCAATAACACGCGGTCGCCGACTTGGACGTGCTTACTTAGCCAGGCGCCCAAGGTGAGTGCCCGTCGAGAGAGCTTTTCGTAGGTCCAAGTTTCAGTTTGACCCGCATCGTCTTCAAAGACAAATGCAGTTCTCTGTGGGAAACGCCGCCCCTGCTCTTCCACCATGGCGGCGAGATGGGGAAATGGGAGGCTCGATTTTGCCGACATATCATCCATAACAAATTACAAAGTGTGATCACCGAAGTAAATCGAGCAGGCAAGGCAGTCTAAATTATCCGGTCACCATGCCTGGGGGCAACAGAATCGTCACTCAGAAAGCTAATTTCCGTGAATTAGTTAAAATTAGCGGGGCTGATCGAAACAAAGTCACCCTGAGCTGCAAATCATCATTGCTGATTATCGGCCGGGGGAGTTTCAGGAGGCGTGGCATTTTGGCCCGCCTCCGCTTGATTTGCCGGTGGGGCGAGGCG
>JBGTEU010000725.1:0-1517 GCA_041747595.1 Bythopirellula sp. | reverse complement strand
ATCGGGTGGGAAGGCGGTCTTATATCGTCGGCAGAGACTTTCTGGACTACCTTACGTTGAAACCCGCCCGCGACGTTGCCCCAGGAATCACTCAAAAGACTTGAGGCGTAGAAAGACAGCCGCGAGGAAAGCGCTCGTTAGACACCATCCTCGCGGGTCGCTTCAAGGATCAATCGGCTTGCACGGCTTTCACCGCGCCGGAGGCATCCCCGTCTAATCTGAGTTTGGGCATGATTGGTTTTCCTTACTCTTCGGTTTCGCTAAGGCTGGCCATGCTGCGAGAGCGGCGCCGTGATTGTTTCGATTCGCACTCAGGGCAGGTGATCTCATCCACGATGGCATACCCGTTTGGAATGGGACCGCTTCTGAACTTGCTGCCCCATCGGTAACGATGGCACTTGCCGCACGTCACCAATCGCTTGTAAGTTTGTCGCGCGTCGATGGTGGCCAGCCGATCAATCTCAGCTTCAGCACGCTCGCGAATCTCTTGCTCTGTTGGGTGTCGGGTTTCCGGCTCTGACTCGGCCCGCTCGCGAAGAACTTCCAACAACCGCACCGCGACGGCTGCCAAGCCCGGCGCACCGTGACGACGTTCGATGCCCTCCAACAGTTCAACCGCTGGCCTGAAGCGACACACCGCAAAGTCGGCAACGTCGTCACAGAGATGGCACACCGGCTCTAGGAGATCATCCCCCAATGTCGCCGCGGTAAACTCGCTGCCCATGACAGCAACGACTTGGCGAGCATCATAGCGGCCGTTATTGCGCTCAAACTTGTGGTTCTGGTCACGCACCCAACTACTCGGCTTGCCGATCAACCACGCCACATCGGTCTGTGAGAGCGATTCTAGGACCGCACGCGAATCGGATTCGGTTGTTGTGGTCTTTTTAGCCATAAGTGCTCGCTATCGGCCCGGAGAGAGAGGGAGAGCCCGCCAAACCTTTTTCATCGCCTCACACAAATCTGCCTCGATAGCTGGCTTCGCCGCCCCCAAGGGAGGGGCCGGGGAAGGACCCCGCATTTTTTTCATGGTCTCGCTCTGCCGTGCGTCTCACAAGCCGCTCGATCCTTCGATTTGCTGGCCCGCTCCTGTCGCGGCCGTGAACGCCACACCGTACACCTCAGCTTGTGCTGGGTCCGCTTCAGCGTCGTAAGCTTCCACCGTTCCGCCGGCTGCACTTGCAAAGCTTTCGCCCGCGTCGATGGCGCCGGCCACTGTCCACGGCAAGGTGCCACAAGCTTTGATGTCGAGGATCGTGATTCGGTCGCCTTGCTGGTAGGCGCGAGTCTTTGAGATACCGATGCACGCTTCGTTGCCCGCGATAACCACCTGCCCCGCAGTTGCCCCCCACTTCACACGGAGGGCGGGTGCGATGGCTTCACCAGCCACGAGCGACATTGTGATCTCTGGATTGATTCCAATCATCGAATTGATTCCTGTCTGTGAGTTCTGCTGAATGGCCGTGAACGATTAGGCTTCGACCTTGGGAGGCGCACCAAACGCGGCACGCGCTTCA
>JBGTEU010000724.1:0-6354 GCA_041747595.1 Bythopirellula sp. | reverse complement strand
GCGGGCCGCCGTGGGCGTTTCAGGGGCAAGCCTGGGCTACTTGGCGAGCACAAACTTCCCCTTCTCAGCCTTCTTGAATCGAGAATCCTTGCCCTTTGCCTGGATCACCCGCGTGATGGCCGAATACAGCGAGCGGTCCGGGGTCTGGCCCCCGGGTGACTTCCAGTAACCTTTAGTCGCCATGGCTTCAATCAATTCAGAGGTGGTCATCGGCGCTTTAGCGGCTGCGAGCACCTTGGCCGCGGCGTCCAGGGCACTCATTTTCTTAGCGGTGGGTTTTTTGGACTTACTTTCAACCACCGACTTTCCCAGGGCTTTAAAGGCCGCGTCAATTTGGTCGGGTTTGGTGGGGCGCTTCTTCGTTGCTGGGGCGGATTTGGCGGCTGGCTTGCGGGTTACTTTCTTGGCCATGGTTAGTCTCCTGATCTAAGGTTATGGTCTGCGTCGCTACATCTGCGGCGCTATGACCATCAGTTACCTCGACTCGGCCGAGACATCCAGGGAAAGCTTAGAAAAAGAGTCAAATTG
This sequence comes from Bythopirellula sp., assembly GCA_041747595.1. GTDB lineage: Bacteria > Planctomycetota > Planctomycetia > Pirellulales > Lacipirellulaceae > Bythopirellula. Next base: position 5,826 of record JBGTEU010000724.1, on the reverse strand, counting down.
TCAGGAATCACCTATTCCTCGCCGTTCTCGGTTGAAAGCTCGGCCTGTCCGTCGCGGGATTCGAGCAAGCTCTCAAGTTGCTTTCCGCTGATGCCATCTTTGGTCAGCTCGGCTTGAAGCTCATCGCGGCGGGATTGGAAGCTGCTCCCCATAAGATGGGTAGCGGCGCGAAAGCGTCACAATGAGCCCGAAGGTAGCGAACAAATGGTAAGATAGGCCGTGCGTGGTCGCGCTCGTCTAACGAACGCGACTGCGTAACGACAGCACAAACCGCCGCTCTGCGGTGCTTAAATTCCGCTTTCAATCGCGCGGCGTCTCGAAGTTAGGGAAACTGCATGTGTTCTTCGTGGGCTTACCCGCAAAGTGCCAACAGTGGAAGCAGCCAACAGACGCAGCGAAGTTGATTGCTGAAACAGCACTCCGCGTGCGGCTGTGTGATCGAGCGATTTGTTTCGCTGCCTGAGGGTGTTTTAATCCAATTCGGTAAACTAGGTTGACCTTAGCTCAGGCACGTAAAAAAGTACAGACCAGGAGTCATTTCTATGAGCAATGAATGGACCAAGCCGGAGCACGCGCAGGATTACCTCAGGCGTCTCTCGGGGATACCCCATCGCCAAGAAGGAGAAGCCACGCTGATCGAGGAAGTGTCATCAGACTCACGTCGCATTCTTGACCTGGGTTGCGGTAGTGGACACTTGTTGGACCTTCTTCTGGCTCATTGCCCTCGTGCGACTGGCATCGGGATTGATTTCTCGCCGACGATGCTCGAGGAAGCCAGCAGACGATTTGCCGACAGCCCGCAAGCGACAATTATTGAACACAACCTTGACGATCCCCTGCCCGAGCTGGGTCGGTTTGATGTTATCGCTTCGAGTTTCGCGATTCATCACTGTGAACATGAGCGTAAGCGATCCCTTTACCAAGAAATTTGGAACAGACTCGAACCTAGTGGGGTGTTTTGTAATCTTGAGCATGTAGCATCGCCAACCGAAAAAGTTCATTGTCGATTCCTCGAAGAGTTAAACACTCGCCCTGAAGATGAAGACCCTTCCAACAAGCTTCTTGACGTAGAAACGCAGCTTGTTTGGTTGCGAGAGATTGGATACGAAGACATTGACTGCTATTGGAAGTGGCGAGAGCTTGCACTGCTTATTGGTCGCAAACCCGCAGAATGTTAATCAGACAGCACAAAATCATAATCCAAGACAAGAAAGGAGGTACAACCTCATGGTGCTTTTGTTTAAGAAGGTGAAAATTCGCAGCTACGAAATCGTTTGTACTTCCGCGATGGTGAATTCCAGCGGTTGCTCACTTCGGGTCGGCACTGGTTGATCGTTCCACTGCGGAAGGTCCGCGTTGACGTGTTTCGCAGCGCGATCCGTGGCTCAAGCACGATAAACTGGACGTGATTGTCAGGAGCGGCGCGCTCGCAGGTCTCGCTCAGGTCGTTGACCTGAAGGACTACGAACGTGCATCGTGTGGATCGAAGGTCGGTTTAGCCACGTGCTGCCGCCAGGTCTGTACGCTTACTGGATCGGTTTCAAGGACGTGCGTATCGAGGTGATCGATGCTCGTCAGGTTCGCCTGCGGCACGCTGACCTCAAGACCATCGTGCGCTCGCCGTATGCCGCTCAGGTGCTCGACTCTGCGCGGTAGAACGCAACCATGTTGGTCTGTCGTTCCAAGATGGTTAGTACGTCGAGACCCTGCCACCTGGCCAGTACGCGTTCTGGCGGAACGTTGCCGACTCGTAGGTCACGGAGGTCGACGTTCGCGAGCAGGCCCTTGATATCGCTGGTCAGGAAATCATGACCAGCGACAAGGTCACGCTGCGGATGAACGCTCTCGTGACTTACCACATCGTTGATGCGCGTAAGGCGGTGATGTCGACCGATGGTTACATGCAGTCGCTGTACCGCGAGGCACAGCTTGCGCTGCGTGCGCTGGTCGGTACTCGCGATCTGGATTCGTTCCTCACGGATAAGGATGCCGTGGTCAACGAGTTCGCGGAGCAAATTTGCCATCGGGGAGGAATTGGGTCTTGAAATCGTATCGGCAGGTGTCCGCGATGTCATCCTGCCAGGCGAAATGAAGGACCTGATGAACAAGGTCACCGAGGCCAAGAAGGCAGCTGAGGCGAACCTGATCGTCCGACGCGAGGAAACCGCGGCGATGCGCAGCCAGGCGAACACCGCTCGGCTGTTGACTGATAACCCAACCCTCATGTGTCTGCGAGAACTGGAAGTTCTCGAGCGGATCGCATCGAGCGGCAAGCTCAATGTGGTCCTGGGTGAAAAGGGTTTGGCCGACCGCGTGGTCAACTTGTTGTAGATGTTAACGACCGGAGGCTGGGAGAAATCCCGGCCTCCGGACTTTTTAAAAAATGCTCACAATCGGTTTAGGACGTTTTTGTAGCGGGACTCAAATGTAGTCAGTCGCCTGTGGCCAGATTGAAAGCGCACCAGAACCCTTGTTTGTACTTTTCTTTACTTGCCCCCTGCCCTACTACTCGAAAATACCGCCGAGTTTTGCCAAAGAATAATAAGCCTTGCAATAGTCAAAACTTGTGGCTCACTTGTGTTTATCGCGATTTAGGCGAATTCGGCAAAAAGCCACAGTGGTTTCACACCGTAGAGGTCACAAGTTCGAGTCTTGTGTCGCCCACTTGTTGTAACTCTCGCCGAATCAAAGCTTTGTGAATCCAACCGTGAGGATGACCAGCAACACATCCAAAGAGGGCTGGTCAAAGCTCACCGAAAAAGAGAACCGATGTTGCAGAGTAATCGGCTTATGGATCCGCAACAAAGCTGCGCGGACTGGTTGTGCCGGGTCGCTATGGCTTTCGGAAGTGGATGAAGGCTAAGGTGTGGCACGATTTAATTTCTACGTACCATGAGCGCAATGTCGAACGGTGACGCTGCAGCGAACCGCTGCCCCGTGTGGCACGTCAGACGATCGAAGAGATGCGAATGACACCGCGCTATTCAGGCAACGGTTTGTTTTTAGTTTCCGGCCCAAACCAGATGATGACCAGTCCAAGCAGATAGATGGCTGACAAAGTCGCGCCTGCTTTGGGGAAGGCTTCGACCTCGATGCGATCCGCGGCGACTCCCACGGAAAAATAAGCGGTCAGAGTCGCCGTTTGCAGTGCACCGAGCGCGGAGAGTACGCGCCCGAAATTGTAGGCGAAGCCTTGGGATGTGGCACGAATACTTGTTGGGAAAAGCTCCGGAAAATAAAGAGGAAACCAGCCATAAAAAGATGCCGTGATGCCACCGGCAACAAACACCGAAACGAGCAGCCATGAGCCGTAAGTGTCGTTGGCCTGATACATGTAAACGAGCGATGCACAGGAACCGACGCAAAGCAGGGCATAGGCAACCCTCCTGCCGAGCCAGCCACCCATCAGCGCCGCGACCATCGTGCCAAGGATTGCACCGGAAGAAGAGGCGATTTGTGTCCACTCCTTGGCATAATAAGGACCTCCTTCAGCCGGCAGGTCCGCCGCCAAGGCGATCGCCCACTTGGGCGCCCATTGCAAAGAACCCCACGTTCCCAGCAAAGGAATGCCGGCAAGGCACGCTGCAAAGAGCATTAAACGTAAGTTACGGTAGGCAGCGCCGCCGGGAAGATTCCCGGCATGTTCGGCGCGATACATGTAGCGCATGACAGGATAGATATAACCGATCAAGGCCACAATCAGCCCCACAATCGTCACGAGCAGGCGGATGGCCAACGCGGTTGAAGAAAAATTCGATTCGTCCGTGGAAAACACGATCTCCCGGAAAAAAGGCGACCACACTGCCACCACGGAGATAGCGCCCAAGGCCCCAACGACAACTCCCAACAAGTCGCGTGTCGCCCAATGGGAGGTCGCCCCTTGCTTTTGCACCGATTCCCATTTGTGCGATTCTGGGACGAACAGACGAATGAAGAATACGAGCAGCGCCGGCAATGCCCCGGCGATCATCATCAGCCGCCAACCATCGTTGTGCAGCAAGTACTCCACGGTGCCTTGCGGGACTCCGGACGAACTTAGGAAGTCGCCAACACCTTGGATGAAGCTTACCAGCACGAGGCTCAAGAGTCCTACTAAAAGCATTCCCACATTGGCGGCGGCTCCGATCAGGCCGGCTAGTATCACCCGCGATTTGTCAGGCCAAATCTCGGTGACGAGCGCGACCCCCAGGGCCCACTCACCCCCCATCCCCAGGGAGGCAATAAATCGCAAGACCGCGATGTGCCACGCTTCACCCGCGAAACCGCACAGGCCGGTAAAGAGTGCGTAGGTGAGAATGCTAAGGGACATGGCTTTTACGCGGCCGATGCGATCACCCAGCCAGCCAAAGACCACGCCGCCGGTTGCTGCCCCGACTAGAAAGACGGACATAATCACGCCAAACCATTCGGCTTTCAGCGTGGGGTTATCAATGAGTTGAGAGCTTAGAAGGTCGTCGAGGGCATTGGGTCCCACCAGGGGAAACATGCCGATCTCAAAGCCATCGAACATCCATCCCAGAAAGGCGGCCAACAAGGCCATCCATTTGCCTTTGTGGCTCGCAGAGACAACGTCCGATTCTTGTGCCATGGGGTTGCCTTATAAAGTATTCAGCCCTAAGGCAGATTGGAAACTCGATTGTGGGTTGTGTTCTCAAGCCGAAAGCATTTTTCTCAAGGTTGCCAGGTCCGTCTTGAGGGCTTGGAGATTCTCTTCGACACCTTCCTTGGGGAGATACTCGACATGCACAGAGATCGGCCCGTCGAAGCTTGAAGCCTTCAAGAGCTTGAAGAACTTCGGATCGAGTCTTCCTTGCCCCAAGGGTGTGTGCTTCGATTTGAATCCGTCCCAAACGTAATCTTTCACGGATACGGCGGCGATGTGTGGTTCCATAAGATTATAAAGTTGTGGCCAGGCTTCGCCAGCTTCCACGGCAGCGTGTCGGATGTCAAAGACGCAGCCCAATTCGGAAAGGGGGAAGTCCTTAATGACACTGTGCAAATCCCATAAAGTCGCGCTGAAGAAATTGGCACCACAATGATTCTGATAGATTCCCGCGATGCCGACCTCGCGATTCATGGCAGCGATGTCTTGAAACGAGGGCTGCAATTCGGCAAGCTGCTTCAAAATCCGCTGCTTCAAGTCATAGCGATAGAAGCCGAGACGATAGCGAGGAATGTTTAGTGCCGCGGCGGTCCGGAGCATCTGCTCTGCGTGCGGCTGATCCGCACGGAGGATGTCCGTCGTGAGAATGGTGATCTCCAGGTTTCGCTTGGCGAGGGCTTCTTGAAGTTTTGGTAATTCCTCGGCCGCGGCTGCAGGATGAATGTAACCTTCGACTTCTCGAGCGGTCACCTCGACGCCATCAAAGCCGGCGTCAGCAATCGCGTCCGTAAGTTGCTCGTAGTCGAGCTTCTGCAAAAACTTGATAAAGGCACAGAACTTGTAATCGGTTCTGACGGCTTCCGCCGCGAATAATCTTGCCGGAATCGTCGTAGCCGCCGTGGCCAAAGCCACGCTCATTCCAAATTGCCGCCGGGATAAACATTCTTCAAATTTCATAATTGTCGGCTCCATCGATAGCAGGTCAATCTGCGAGTTGATCTTACTCTGCTTGCAGTTTCTCTTGATAGGCCGCGGTAAGAAACAGGGAGTGATCGTAAGAGGAATATCCTTCACGAAGTTTTTCGGAGACCTCGAGCCAACCTGGCTCTTGATATCGCGTCGAGAGTATACGGAAGAACTGGTTGACCAACGGAGAAATACGATATTCGGTGATTTGCTCATGGGGCCATTCCGCGGAACCCTTCACAAAGGGAAGCAAATAC
>JBGTEU010000723.1:0-7463 GCA_041747595.1 Bythopirellula sp. | reverse complement strand
ATTGCCTTAGAAACAATCGGCGACTGGCAGCTGGCGCGTTTCAAGCGCAACCCTGCCAACAAGGGGGGCGTACTCGAGACTGGACTTTGGCGGTACACGCGGCATCCCAATTATTTTGGCGATTTTTGCGTGTGGTGGGGTTTGTATGGAATCGCCACGGCAGCGGGTGCTTGGTGGACCCTGCTCAGTCCACTTCTCATGAGTTTCTTGCTTCTGAAAGTGAGCGGCGTAACGCTTATGGAGAGTACAATCACCGAACGTCGGCCTGAGTATCGGGAATACATCGAACGGACCAACGCATTCTTTCCGGGGCCACCTCGCAAATAATCCCAGCATTGCCGACCGCTAGGAACTAGTTGCCGCGAACGCTGGCGCGGGCTCAAGCAAATAGTGCGAGACGAACCATTCCTCGCCTCCCCGATAGGCAAACAATTCCGCACACGAAATAAAAAACATCCGCCACCGCTGCAAACGCACTTCCACCGTGCGGCGATCTCTGTCTCGCGAAAACAATTCCAGCATTTCTTCCCGCTGACTATCGAGCCGTTCAAGCCACGCCTCGCAAGTGCGGGCGTAATGCCGACCGTTGATTTCCCATTGTTCGCTAATGCTGAGATGCTCGCCATATTCCCACAACAGATCGGTAGAAGGCATGATACCACCGGTGAAAAAATGCCGCGCCATCCAATCGCTCGCCGTATTGGGCTCGAAAGCATAAGGCCGATCGCGGTGGCAAAAAATATGAACAAACAATTTACCCGAGGGCTTTAGCCAACCGGCAATCCGTTCGAGGAGCAGGGCATGATTGCGGACGTGCTCAAACATTTCGACGGAAACAATCCGATCAAATCGCCATGTCGTGTTGAATTCCGCCACATTCCGAGTAAGGATTTGTAGATTTGTAATCCCCTTCTGATGGCAGCGCTCTTCAATAAACGTGCGCTGGCTTGCGGAATTCGACAAACCGACGATCCGCGCGTTGGGAAATTGCTCGGCCATCCACAGCGCCAACGATCCCCAGCCGCAACCAAGATCCAAGATATCCATGCCATCGGCAATTTCTGCCCGAGCGCAAGTGAGTTCCAGCATGGCTTCTTCGGCGTCGTCGAGAGTGGAAAGTTTCTCTTGCCAAAGTCCGCAACTGTATTTCATTCGATTGCCCAAAACGCAGCGGAAGAATTCCGCAGGCACCTCGTAGTGCTGTGCATTGGCGGCGGCAGCCGCTTCCACCAGCGGTGCCGTCCGCATCTGACGAGCGAACCGTTTCGCGGCTTGTTTGGGGTCTTCGGAGTTTGCCACGGTTTGTTGCAAACGCTTGCGTAGCAGTTGGCGAATTCCCCAACGAATCGCAAGATCCGGAAGCCAGCTTTGTTCCGCAAGCTCGATGGCTAGTTTCTCTTTCATACGCTTGTTATCGCCGTGGCTTGGTAAAAACAATTTGCTTGAGTCCGATCATCTGTTCGCGAAATCCCGTTTCGCAATAACAAAAATACCATTGCCAGGCTCGCAAAAGCCGCTCTGACATTCCCAATTCTCGAATCGTGGCAAGGTTGGCATCAAAATTTCCGCGCCAGTGGGCAAGCGTCCGTGCATAGTGGTCGCCAAACTCATTCAGATTCGAGAGATGAAGCGAACTTCGTGCCGACGCGGCGGATAATAGGGCCCCTAGCGACGGCAAACTCCCCCCGGGAAAAATATGCCGCTGTATGAAATCGACCGAACGTCGGTAATTTTCATACCGTTGATCGGGAATGGTGATCACCTGCAAAGCCAAACTCCCGCCGGGGCGTAAAAGCTCGTCGCATTTGGAAAAGAACGTACCAAGAAATTCGTGCCCCACGGCCTCAATCATTTCGATCGAAACAATCTTATCGTACTCGCCACGCAATTTGCGATAGTCTTGTTGCAGCAGCTCGATGCGATTGCTCAAACCAGCAAGCTCGATTTGCTTGAGGGCGTAATCGTGTTGGGCCCGTGATATTGTCGTCGTCGTGACACGACATCCGTATTCGCGAGCGGCGTAACAGGCAAAACCTCCCCAGCCGCTGCCAATTTCCAAAAGATGGTCGTGCTGATTGAGCTCGATCAGTTGGCAAAGTCGTTCGTATTTGGCGAGCGAAGCCTCGGCCAGTGTGGTGCTCGGCTGCTCAAAAATCCCCGCGGAATAGGTCATCGTAGGATCGAGAATCGTGGCGAAAAACTCGTTGCTCAAATCGTAATGAGCGGTGATGTTGCGCTGGCTGCCGGCTAAAGTGTTCCGCGCCAGTCGGTGCCCCACTCGACCGACGAGCTTTAACAGCCGCGCCACACCCTGTTCCATGCCTGTCAAAAGTTCCGTGTTGCGGGCCATCAAGCGCATCATGCCGAGCAAGTCGTTGCAGTCCCAGTGTCCACGCATGAAAGATTCGGCAATTCCCAAACTGCCGCCGAATACTGCATGGCGATATAGCTGAAAATCACGAACCGTAATTCTCACGCGAAGCTCGGCATCCCTGTCGTTACCGAAACGAAAAGCCTGTTCAGGATCGTTCAAATCAATTCGTCCGACGCCGAGTAGTTTTAATCGTCCGAACAGCACGGCACGGCACCAGCGCTCAAACCGCGTTGGTTTGCTACGCAACGGTTGGTCCTCTCTGCTCGTTTTGCCTAGCGTGGCGACGTGCGGCCGGGGAGGGATCGTTTTTTCGGATGGGTATGAAACGGACATTTTTTCCACCACAGACGTAAGGCTTGCCAATAAATCGCCGCAACGACGCGGGCCGTCATCAAGGGATAACGACAGAGCGAGCGAGCCAATTCCCGGTCGGAAAACGATCGCCGCGTTAGTTCCATATGAGCAGTGAAAAGAGTCTCGCCTGCTTGTTGCGAGGCAATCTTCACCGCGAGTTCTTCATCGGGAGAGGAGCACCGCCAGCGGTAACGCATGTTCATCGCCATAAAGGGCGAAACATGAAACCCTTTGTCATGCTCGTAAGCGAAGTCTTGCTGGTCGGTCGCTTGCAACGGAGCCAGCACATAGCGATGCGTTTCCAACCAGGGCATATTCGACACCTCGGCAACAATCGCCGTCACTCGCTCGCCGTCCGGTGCAAAACAATAGTACAAGTTCAAAGGGCTGAAATAGTAACCCCAAGTGCGAAGCAATGTGAGCAAGCGGATCGGGCCGTCGACGGTTTGATGTGTCTCGCGCTCGACGCAAGCACGGATTTCGTCGTCGAGCGATTGCCCCGTATCGATACGATGATCCTGCTCCAAGAATGCCGTCGCCGACCATTGCCGCTTGCCAAGTAATTTGAGAGTGCGCAGCAGTTCGGGCACCTCCGCCAAGTCCAGATAGGCCATCGTTACCGGATATCGGAACGCATGGCTCACGGGACTGGTTCGGCAGTGTACCACGCTTCCGCAATACAAGGCGCTGTGCATGCTTCGAGTCCAATCCCAAATTTCTCCGCGACGGCCAGGGCACTGACCACGCCATCTTCATGAAATCCATTCCGCCAATGGGCCCCACAATAATAGGTGCGACGCATTCCGTTGATTTCACTCCACCTTGCTTGTGCCGCCAGAGATTCTTGTAAAAACACCGGATGATGATAGACGAAACGACGCAAAACAGAATTAGCGTCGATAGGCCTCAATGGATTAAGGGTCACCAACAATCGTCGGGGTGATTCGATCCTCTGCAGACGCGACACGTCGTAAGTGACGCATGCTTGCGCCGAAGCACCGGCACTTATGCGATAATTCCAACTAGCCCAAGCTGACTCCCGCGTGGGAAGCCAACTTTCATCCGTATGAAGTACCGCTTCGTTTCGTTGATAGGGAAATGCTGAAAGTATCGCCTGCTCGGAGTCGTCGGCGTCGGCGAGCAACTCGAGCGCCGTGTCGGCATGAGTGCCCAGCACGACCGCGTCGAATACTTGTGGCGGCCCCGTTGCCAACTCAATGAGCACATGATCACCATGCCGCATGATGCCTTGCACGGGAGCATTAAGTTGAATTCGCTCTCCAAGATCGCCGATCAGTGCCGCAACATAACGCCGCGAACCGCCGGGAATCGTGAGCCACCGTGGTCGGTCACGAATCTGCAGGAGACCATGATTCCGCATGAATTCCAAAAGAAATCTCGCGGGAAAGTCGAGCACTTTCTCGGTCGGGCATGACCAAATCGCCGCGGTCATCGGCAGCAAGTAGTGTTCGCGAAATTCCGCGCCGAAGTTGCTCGCTATCAAGAGCTCACCGACGGTGAGCCGATTGTCCTCGGCCGCAAGAAACTGTCGCGCCTGGATATTGAATCGCACAATATCTGCGAGCATCCGGTAGAATCGAGGCCGCAGGAGATTCGCTCGCTGAGCAAACAATCCCGCAAGCGAGCTCCCCTGATATTCCAAGCCTGTACGCTCGCATGTGACGCTAAAACTCATGTCACTCGGTTGCGAATCGATTTTTAACAGTTTTAAGAGCCCTAAGAACTGTGGGTAAGTCCGTTCATTGAACACCATGAAACCCGTGTCTACGGAGTGAATTTGCCCCTCGATTTCAACGTCAACTGTATTCGCATGCCCCCCCGGGTAATTCGAACATTCGAAAAGCTGTACATCGTGTTGTGTAGCGAGTAGTCGGGCCGCGACTAGCCCACTCACTCCACTTCCGATGACGGCGATTCTCATAATCACTTCCCCGGGCTACAAAAATTCTATTAGTGGTTTACGAGGCTCGAAGGTTGCCTGGTGCCCGTTTCGCAGAAAATCTCTTTGAGAACCTTGATGCGAAAACGAAAGATCGCTTCGAGATCACGCTTCACGAACAAGCCGTGAATCAGACGGCCTCCCCAGACGGAGTAATCCACCTCGTCGCGGCAAATCGTGCCGTCGCCGTCTTCCGTGAATGTGTGCACGTGGTGCCAGCGGCGATACGGGCCGCGAATCTGCTCGTCGGAAAAGCGGTATGGCAGTTCCCAAGAGCTGATCCGTGATCGCCATTTTAGCGGTATACCGTGCACGCGGAGTTTGTAGTCGATGAGCGTTCCCTCGCGGAGTTCAATAGGGGTCGGTGTCACAAGCGAAAATTTGAGCCACGCGGGGGTCAGCCGTTCTAATTGCGTCGCGTCCGAGAAAAACCGAAACACGTCAGCGCGAGCCGCCGGCAAGCGAGTCTCGCACGTAAGCCGGTGGCCATTCAAGCTAGGTTCGATCTTCAGTTGCATCAATATCTTCCAAGTTCTAGCCGCAAGCGGGCAGCTAGCGGTGCTCAAAAAGTGGTAAATGCCCGCCATCACCAACCAAACAGAAAATACTTAAACCGCAGGCCGATGCGTGGATTAACCACTGCCAGCACGATCAACTTTGCATTTGTACCTGTCGATACTGATTTATGGAGGGATATGCGCTCAAGGAGCGCCCAATCCCCGTTGCACATACTTTTCTCCTATTCTTTTCTTCGCTACCGGAGCTTCTGCGGATGCAAAGCACCGGACTGGCGACTAGTAAAACTGGGCCACCGATGACACTGGCAGCTCTCCTGGTGATGACGCTCTTCACAGCCGGCTCCGTGCTGGCCGACGAGCCGTTGCCCCTGCCAGCGCCCGAACCATTGTCGCCCGCTGCCCTGGATTCGCCCACTTCGGTGGCATTCACGCTCGCACACCTGGAAGAACTGGCCCGCACCCACCCGGCCATTGCCGAGGCCGCCGCCAAAGTGCGAGCCGCCCGAGGTAAGTGTCTGCAGGCGGGACTTTATCCGAATCCCGTCCTGAGTTATCAAGGTACGGAAATCGGCAATGAAGGTCGCGCCGGCCAACAGGGGGGATTTCTCGAGCAAGAATACGTGACCGCCGGCAAACTCGAATACGCTCAAGAGGCCGCCTGCTGGGAAGTGAAGCGGACCGAGCAAGAACTCGCTCGCGTGCAGATGCGAATTCTGACCGAGTTGCGAATGCGGTATTTCGAAACGGTGATTGCCCAGCGGGCGGTTGCCGTTGTCGCCGACCTACGCACGAACGCGGTCTCGGGTTTAAAGCTCACCGAAGACCGCAAAGCTGCCCAAGAAGTGAGCGACGTCGACGTGTTGCAAAGCCGCTTCGAAGCGGAAGCCGCCAGTTTGTTGGCCGCGCAAACCGAAACCGAACTCGCAGGAGCCCGCCGACGTTTGGAGGCCGCACTCGGTGGCATGGGTCTCGCCGATTTGCCGATCGCCGATGAGAACACTGCCGACGTGCACCTTCTGAATTGGGAGCAGGCGTGGGCGCGGGTGCAATGTGCCAGCCCCGAACTCGCGGCGGCCCGCATCGACATCGACCGTGCCCGCTGGGAACTCCGCCTGCAAATCGCCAATCGCATTCCGAACGTGACATTTCAAGCCGGGGTGCAGGACGATCACGCCACGGGGAACACGATCGCGGGAGCGATCATCGCCCTCCCCCTTCCCTTTTACAATTGCAATCAGGGCAACATCGAACAGGCGCGAGGCGAACTGGCCATGGCCCAACGAGCCGTGAGTCGCCTGGAGGCGGAATTGCAAGGTCGCCTGGCCGTGGTGTTCCGCGAATATCAAACCGCCGTCCAACAAACCGACCGCTATCGCGAGCAAATGCTCCCCGATGCCGACAAGGCCCTGGAGCTCGTTCGGCTCGCTTACGGCAGCGGCGAGGTGGATTATTTGCGGCTTTTGTCGGCCCAGCAAAACTACGGCCGAGCCCACCTGCAGTACCTTAAAACCCTGGAAATCGTTTGGACCCGCCAGGCCCTCATCGAAGGCCTGCTCACCGCGGAAGATTGAAATTGACCTCCTCCGGTTTGGGGGCGAAAATAGCACTATGAAGCCCTTGGTAACATTTTTAGTCACCGCCCTCATGGCCGCGCATGCCGCGCTCGGGTGTTGCTCCCACCACGAGCATCAAACGGTGGAAAAGGAAACGGTTGCGTGTGCAAAACACCAGTGCCACGCCCACCATGGGCATCATGATTCCGATGCCCCCTCGGACCACGAGCCATCTCACGAGTGCTGTGACGACGAGGCCTGCATCTACGTGGCTCAAAAGAATGTTTCTCAGGGTACGTTCGACTTCGCCTTTGTTGTACCGCTCTATGTGGCAAATGAGTTTTTGAATTCTCTTCATGCGGAAGCTGTTCTCGGCCATGCGGCGCGGGAAAATTCTCTGCATCCCGCCGGCCCCGCCTTGCACCTCTGGCAATGCGTCATCGTAGTTTAGCGCGCGTTTCTTTAAGCTAGCACTGCATCAAGCTAGCCCCGCATCCAGCGAGCCCTGCTGCTGTGTGGATCGTTCGCCATGAACATCCGCGAAATCTTGAGCCTTGTTCTGTCCGCTAACTTCTCCAGGCATAAATTATGAATCGCGCGCTCATTATGATATTCGCCATCGCCGTATTGGCGGCGATCGGTTTTGGTTACTCCTTGGGATGGCACAAGCTGTTGCTGTCCACCGAACCTGTCGATCCCCTGTT
>JBGTEU010000722.1:0-1722 GCA_041747595.1 Bythopirellula sp. | reverse complement strand
CACGATGAGAACATCGTAAACCGCTTCCAGCGCGAAATCGTGATCATGGAGCGGCTCAACCATCCGCACATCGTCCGCAACTACGGCGGCGGCATCATGGATGGCCAGTATTTTTACGCGATGCAGCTCTTGGATCGAGGTAATCTCAAAGACCGTCTCAAAAAGTACGGCCCGCTCACCTGGCAACAGACGGCAGCCTATGCGGCCCAGATTGCTTCCGCACTGCAACACGCACACAATCACGGTATCATCCACCGCGACCTCAAGACAAGCAATTTGTTTTTCGACAAGGGAGGCAAATTAGTGCTCGGGGATTTCGGCATTGCGCGCGATACCCACGATGCCGATATAACCGACTCGGGGATCACCGTGGGAACGTATGCCTATATGTCGCCCGAGCAGATCTGCGGTGACAAGGCGATCACAGGCAAGGCCGACCTCTATTCGCTTGGTTGCGTGATGGTGGAAATGCTCACCGGCAAGCCGCCGTTTGCAGGTGCCAATTTTGCCCAAGTATGGAGCCAGCATCTCAACGAAAAACCCCAAGGTCTGCGCGAACAGGGGATCGATTGCCCCGAATGGCTTGAAAAGATCATCATGCAACTGCTGGCGAAAGACCCCGAAAGACGGCCATTCAACGCGCGTGCCGTGCAGGGCAATCTCAAAGAACATCTCGTGGACGAGTTTGGACCCGACCTGTCGCAATTCACCCAGTACGTGCCGCCGATCGACGAAGAAAACTTGCAAGAGGGGCTCAGCACCAAGCGACTGGCGGTTGCGATTCTTATCATCGCTACTTTAGTCGCCGCAGCCGCGCTGCTCGGCCGCTAAGCCGCAAACGGCTAGCGAGGGAGTCTCCTGCGAATCCCACAGACCGAAATTGCCGCGACAAGAAGCCCGAAGGCCGCCGGCTCCGGCACCGCCGTGACGGCATGGAGCGCACCCGCGCCGTAGTTGGTTTGCCAATCGGCGAGATCGCCGGCGCTCAGGAAACTGGGCGACCCACCCCGTTGCCAGAGGAGAAAATCTCGGCCATCGACGTCACCATCATTGTCGAAATCGCCCCCGGCGCCGCCGATGGTGAGTTCCAGCGAATACTCGGCATTTTCGTTGTGAAAGCCGAGAAAATCCACGTCGCCATAACCTGTCACGGCGAAGGTCAGTTTGCCGCTGGCGGGGACAACCCCTTCAATGAGGGAGAGCAAGTTGCCGGGCTCGATGTCATCATTTGTCGCCAGAACATTACCAAAATCATCAAACCAACCAAGATAAGTATCGATTCCCGTAAATCCTAGCTCCATCGTCTCAGCGGAGAAACTCGCACCGGGGACGAGACCGGTGAACGTAAAGAAGTCAACGTCCCCGGGAGAACCACCACCGCCTATCGTATTATCGATTTCCACATTATAGGTATAAGTAGTATTGAACCCGTCCATTGAAAATGAGTCCACTTCGCCGGGCGAAAGGGTACCGTCGAAGTCAAACGTTTCCTCGAAAACTTTGACTACGTAGAAAAACGGTTGCATGAAGTTGAAGAAACCGACCGCATCCGAAACTGGCAACCCCCCATAACTGGAGAAATGATTATGACAATTTTTAACCTTCCTCCCGGTAAAGACGTGGGTATTTTAAAGAATTTTATTCGTGAATCTATTCTTGATGGCGAGATTGCCAATAACTTCGATGAGGCCTATGATTTGCTTATTAAAAGAGCAGCAGAAA
>JBGTEU010000721.1:0-3616 GCA_041747595.1 Bythopirellula sp. | reverse complement strand
CAACCGCCGCATCTCCGACGGTATTAGCCTCGCATACTTCTTCTTCAAGTTGAAATAGGTCGCCGCGCTGATCACGGCCTTGCGGCAGATCTCCGCTACCGGCGTGCCTTCCTTACCCAGCTTGATGACGCAGGCCTTTGCCCATCCATGACCTTCGGTGCTTTCATGCCAAACCCCCTGGCCCAGCCAAGGACGTCCACGACAGATAGCTTTTACTGCGGATGGTCCAATATTCAGGTGGCGGAGCACCCCATACCGCAGATGAAAAGGCTTTTATTTTCCGACACAAATTCTATTGAAGGTGGCTAGAATAATAAGGTTGGAGATTTCATTGGCTCGAAATTCGTATGGACGTCGCAGATCTCTGGTAACCGGTGGTGCCGGCTTTGTGGGCTCTCACCTGATCGACAGACTTATCGCACGTGGGGACGAAGTGCTCTGTGTCGATAACCTCTTTACCGGCGACAAATCAAATCTGGATCACCTTTCGGGGAACCCGCGTTTTGAATTCATGCGGCACGACATTTGCTTTCCACTTTACGTCGAAGTTGACGAGATCTGGAATCTCGCATGCCCGGCAAGCCCAATTCACTATCAACACGATCCCGTGCAGACTACAAAGACGTCAGTTCACGGTGCAATCAACATGCTTGGGCTTGCGAAGCGGCTAGGCTGCCGGATATTTCAAGCCTCCACGAGCGAAGTTTACGGCGACCCTCATGTGCACCCTCAGCCAGAATCCTATTGGGGCAACGTCAACCCCATTGGTATTCGCAGCTGCTATGACGAGGGCAAGCGTTGTGCCGAGACATTATTTTTCGACTATCACCGGCAACATAATCTCGATGTAAAGGTTGTCAGGATATTCAACACCTACGGACCCCGGATGCACCCTGCAGATGGCCGGGTTGTGTCAAACTTTGTCATGCAGGCTTTGCGCGGAGAGCCGATCACAATTTTCGGCGACGGCAGTCAGACACGAAGTTTCTGCTATGTCGATGACATGGTAGATGGGTTTATTGCCATGATGGATAGTGAGGAGGGCCAACCAGGCCCCATCAATCTTGGTAATCCCAATGAGTTTACGATTAAAGAATTGGCCGAGAAGGTAGTCAAATTAACCAATTCGCCGTCGAAAATCGTGCAGCATCCTCTACCGCAAGATGACCCACTGCAACGCAAGCCAGACATTTCACTGGCCAAAAAGTTACTCAAGTGGGAACCGAAAATCCAACTTGAACAGGGCCTCCAATCTACAATCAGCTACTTTCGCACGCTTGTTTAAGGCCTTGTCCGATAGGACAGCGTGGCTTGCCGTCCACGTCAATTAACGTCTCATCAAACTCTCAGCTCAAGAGCGGATGGGAGCCGATCATATTGCCCGGTTCACTGTAGCGACATACCAAAATTTCTACTTTTCGTCCCTGACTGATGCCGCAGCCCACCGAGCCGGTTTGACGCCAGACGACCTGAGTGTAGTGACTGACGTCCTGAACACGTCCTGTTGAGCTGTTGGCCGGGAAGACGCCCCAAACGAATTTGTCCTTTTCCGCGATCCAAAGGTCAACCATCGCTTCGGGAGAATAGGCACCTGATGTGCCACCCCAAATGTTTTCACCCTCCAAAGGCTCTCCGGGTATATTGGGAGAATGTTCAAACTTTTCTTTGGTCGCGAGATGATCCGCCCATGCTTGCGCCCGCTTCGCTAGCGCACCATCCCACTTTAGCAGGGGCATACCCATTGATTGTCGCTCGTGATTGTGACTGGAAAGAACGCGATTTTCGAAATTTGCCAAGCGCCCCTGCATTCCAGGAAGGAATACTGCAATTGCAAAGATCACCGCCAACTTCGTCGTTGATTTCGCAAATGAATCGCGGGTGGTGCTTCCTTCGGCCATGCGAAGGGAATAAAGTCTGTGTCCTAAAACATCGTGGCAAGTTTAGGTTAACCCGCATTAACCGTTTTATGACCGCCGATCTGCTTGGAAAGGGTGGTATCCGATCGCGTTATTTCAACGATGTCCCCAACGCTGGTTGCATCAAAGAGTTGGTGGGCAAAATCGACCGGAAGGCCGATGCAACCGTGCGATGCACGGCGCTTTGAGATTGGGCTGCCATGTAGTGCCACACCGTCGTTTGTAATAAACAAGGAATTTGGCATTGGGGCGTCGTAGCTGCGCGAGTGGTAGTCGCGAATTTTCCGCAATATCGGAAAGGTGCCTTCTGGCGATGACATGTCTTCAGCACCGTAAACAATGACTGCGGTTCCAATTTCGTGACCGCTTCGGAAAGCAGAAATCATCTGCCTGCGTAGATCCACCCAGATAGTTACTCGGCCTGGCGGAACACCTTCCTCGTTCCACACATAATCGCCATGTTGCAACCGTCTAGGGACTATCAAGAGGCTTTTTGTTCCCAGCGGCAATATTTTATCCGCGTTAGCCACGACGGCTTCGCCCGGCAAAATTTTCTGCCGACCTGGCCCCGGGAGAACCTCGATTTCGTTAGAGATCAAACTGCTAGTTATGGGGCGAGAGTCGTTCCTCTGCGGTTGGGTCTCATGATACAAACTCATGAAAGCACTCAGCATGACGCCTGCAATAAGGAGCAGGGGCACAGCTCTTAATTTTCTGCGCAACACCTTGCTCGCTTTGGGATAGGGGAGGCGCCGGCAGTGGCTCGACGGCGCATAGATGCTCCCAATAAGCCAAAGCCGAGAAGCAATAACGCCCACGTGGATGGTTCTGGTACCGGGCTGGTTACGGGAGGCGGTGAGGGTGGCGGCCCAGAAGAGCCACCACCTCCTCCTCCGCCACCGATAACGCCACCGCCAATACCTCCTATAATAGGAGCCGAGAAAATTGGACCCGTACGTCCGATCGGCGAGCCAAGCCCCGGCGGCGGTACACTGAACCCACCCGCATCATCAGGAAGAAACGTGACGACGGGCTGAGGGGCTGCTGTGTCCGTGATGCTTTCGCTAGGCTTGTCGAAAACCTTGCCAAGCGCACGTTGTTCCGGTTTGTCGGCAACACCAACTTTCTCTTTCACCGGTCCAATGCGCTCCGCTTTGCCTTTGAGAATATCTGTTGAACCGCGCTCTCCTGGTGATCGGCCAATGAATGATTTCAGTGCATCGCCAGTTTCCTGCAAAGCGCGTTCGGCTGATCTAATCGCTTGGGCAGCGCCATTTTGAATGCCAAACTTCTGAAGAAGGTGCGCACCATTGTCTGTCCCCGCAAAAAAGAAAAGAGTGGAGACGGCGAGAACGGCCGCTAGCGCAATTCTGGCGATCTTCGAATCAATATTCGCTAAGGCTTTGGGCAATTCCATGAATCACGGAATAGCACCAAGTACACAATTCCCAAAGGATTCCTTATGAGTGCCCCTAATTAGTACACTTTGGTGGCACGGGTAAAGTTTTACGGCAACGCAGTTTAAGTCGGAGCCTGGCGTAATTTATATCAAAGCTCGATGAGCTTGACTCATCGGGCTTTGGTTTAGAGTCCCTTTTGAGGAGGAACCCCTCCGACTTCCAGTCGGATACTGGCTTCAGCCACAGACTCGCTCAATAGCAGGTATCCTCGGGAAAGTGAGACCGCCTGGAGGGCGTGAA
>JBGTEU010000720.1:0-7880 GCA_041747595.1 Bythopirellula sp. | reverse complement strand
CTCGACATGCGCTCGATCACGCCGATGTTCGATTATTTTGTGATCGTCACCGGCAATAGCCGCCGCCAGTTGCACGCCATCAGCGAGGAAATCGACCGTTGCCTCGAAAAAGATCTGGGCGACAAGCGGATGGGGATCGAGGGTTACAGCGAAAGCCGATGGATTTTGCTCGACTACGGCACGGTCGTGATTCATTTGTTCGACGAAGAGACCCGCGAATTTTATGCGCTCGAACAATTCTGGGGTGCGGCCCAACGCGTGCCGTTACCGTTTATTAGTAATCCGCCTGATTCTTCACCCGCCGACTGATGAATATTCAGGCCGAACTCCGCGCTCGATTCCGCAATGCGCTCACTGCGCTTGATCCCACGGCGAGCCAGTTTGCTGAAATGGTGCTCCCCAGCCAGGACGCCAAGTTTGGCGACTATCAGGCCAACTGCGCGATGCCGTTAGGCAAGCAACTCGGCAAGCCTCCCCGTGCGATCGCCGCGCAGTTGGTTGAATTGCTGGACGTCGCAGACCTTTGCACGCCGCCGGAAATCGCCGGGCCCGGGTTCATCAACCTCAAGTTGAAAAATGAATTTCTCGTGGCTGAGCTCGAAGAAATGCTCGGCGACGAAGAGCACCTGGGGGTCGCGACCGAGGCCGAGCCGAAAACAATTGTGCTCGATTATTCCGCGCCGAACGTGGCCAAGCCGATGCACGTGGGGCATATCCGCTCGACCGTGATCGGGGCGGCTTTGTACCGGGTGCTCAAGGAATTGGGCCATCGCGTGATTAGCGACAATCACATCGGCGATTGGGGCACCCAGTTCGGCATGATCATTTACGGATACAAGCATTTCGTCGATGAAGCGGCGCTTGCTCAAAATCCCGTCGCCGAATTGAGCCGGCTCTATCGGCTCGTGAATCAACTTGCTGAATATCACGAGACCAGGGCGAACAAACTTCCGACGGTGGAAAAGCAAATCGTCGACGAAGCCCATCACCTGGAGCAACTCCACGATGGCACGGAACTCGAAGATCCCAAGAAGCGCAAAGAACACAACAAGAAAATTCAGCAAGCGGAGAATTTGTTAGCCTCGCTTCGCGAAACGCTCGATGAACTACGGAAGAAATTGGCGGCCGTGGAGGATGACCCGCTGCTAAGCAAACTTGCCGCGGCACACGCCGACATCGGCTCGGCGGTGCTCGCCGAAACCGCGGCACTGCACGCCGGTGACAAAACGAACCGGGAATTGTGGGAGCGTTTTTTGCCGGCTTGCCTGGAGAGCAACGAGCGGATCTATCGCCGCTTGGGGGTGACGTTCGATCACACGCTCGGCGAGAGTTTTTACGAGGATCGTTTGGCGGGAATTGTTGAGGATCTCACTAAGCATGGTTTGGTCACCGAAAGCGACGGGGCCCGGTGCGTGTTTCTCCAGGGAATTGACGCGCCGTTCATCGTGCAAAAAAAAGATGGTGCGTTTCTCTATGCTACCACCGATTTGGCCACGATTCAGTATCGCGTCAGCGAGTGGTCGCCCGATGCGATCGTGTACGTCGTCGATCACCGGCAGTCGCTCCATTTCGAGCAACTCTTCGCCACCGCGCGATTGTGGGGTTACGACAAGATCGTGCTCGAGCACGTGAGCTTCGGCACGGTGCTTGGTGAGGACGGCCGACCCTACAAAACGCGGTCCGGCACGGCCGTGGGGCTTGATGGCTTGCTCGACGAAGCGGTGGAAAGAGCTCACGCGATCGTGTCGGCCAACGACGACGCCCGCAACGAACCGCTGCTCTCCGCCGAGGAACGTCGACAGGTGGCCGAGCGGGTCGGCATCGGGGCGATCAAGTACGCCGATCTCTCGCACAACCGCACGAGCGACTACGTGTTCAGCTACGACAAGATGCTCGCCATGCAGGGGAACACGGCCGCGTATATGCAGTACAGCTACGCCCGGGTGCGGAGTATTTTTGCCAAGGGAGCAGTCGACGTGGCGGCTTTGCGAAAGCAGGGCGGCGCATTAAAACTCGAGCAACCCGCCGAGCGAGCCCTGGCCCTCGCGCTGCTGCAATTGAGCGAAGCCCTCGAGCGGGTCGCCGCCGACTATCGGCCCAACCATCTCACGGCGTACCTGTTTGACCTGGCGAGCAAGTACTCCGCGTTCTTCGAGAATTGTCCGGTGCTGAAGGCCGAGAACGAGGAAACGCGCACGAGCCGATTACTGCTCTGCGACCTGACGGCTCGCACGATCGCCCACGGTTTGCGATTGCTAGGGATTGAGACGGTTGAGCGGATGTAGAAATGTCACGAGTCGACACTCGACAATTTTGCTAGATGGTCTCTTGCTTCTTCGTTTCGAGGGTTCTGTGCGAGCGATCGCTGGAAGGCACGGATCGCATCCGCATGGCGACCGATCTTTGTGAGAAGTTCACCAATGCGGCAGTGAGCCAACGGTTGAAACGGCTGAAGTGCGACGGAGCTCAAGAAGTGTTCCAGCGCGTCGTCCCACATTTGGTTCGATAAGGCGATTTCGCCGAGACCAAAACGGGCTCGGGGGCTGTCGGCGTTGTGCTCAATTTCTTTGCTAAAGGCGCGCTTAGCTTCTTCGTAATTCTTGAGTGCCAGATAGACTTCGCCAATTTGCGCGTGGATGCCCACTTGGTGGGGTGCCGACTGTTCGGCGAGGAAAAGCTGTTCGAGGGCAGCCGGATAGTCGCCGCGTTCTCTCAAGAGGCTGCCACGCGTGCGATGCACCACGTTCGCCGCCAGGCCATGCTGTTCGGCTTGTTCGAGCGAGTCTTGGCATGCGTCAAACTCACCCAGCGCAAGTTGACAGTTGGCGAGTTGCACCCAATAGCGGGTACAGTCGGGGCGGCACTCAATGAGCCTTCGGTAGAGTTCGACAGCCTGGGCGAGTTCGCGTTTTTCGGAGTACACGGTCGCGAGATTGAAGTCGCTGGCCTCGGCGGCTTCTTGAGCTGCATGGTCTCCGATCAGTTGCTGCTCGGTCAGGAATCCTTCGTCGGCAAAACGCGCTAGCACTGCCGCGTTTTCTTCTTCCGTGAGACTCTCTAGGTGAGTGGGATCGATGACGTTCACCGTGTGAATTGTGGGCACGGCATTCACAAATCCCTGGGTGAGAGTGTGCCCATCCATCTTGCCTTGATAATCGACACCTAAGGCGGACAGGACTGTCGGGCAAAGATCGAGAATCGAGGGTCCCCAAATCCATTCATCGCGACGGATGAGAGGACCCCGCATTGCGAGCACTCCCAACGGCCGATGCCAGGCGACATTGTTACGGCCTTGGCCGGTCGTCGTCGGTCGGTCACTGCCCGTGCGAAATCCGTGATCGGAGAACACCACTACCGTCGCCTCGGGACCGGCGAGTTCGATCAGCCGGCCCAGTTGCATGTCGGCATAGCGATAAACGCCTGCCATGACTACGCGGTAAAGCTCAAACGCAGCATGAGTCACGCTGCGAGAGCGCGGGGGATGGAACCGCATGAACGCGTGGCTAAACCGGTCGATCGCGTCGTAACAAACGATGCCGCAGTCCCAATCGTCGGCTTCCAAGATCGCGGTAGCCGCCATGTGCGTGGTGGTCCACTCGGCAAGCCACGTGGCGATGATCGCGAGGCCCGGATCGCGGTTTTGATCGATCCCGGCTGCGCGGGGCACGAACGGGAGCAACTCGCGGTGGCTGAGTTCGCGAGGATGTATGCGGAGACTCTCGAAATCGACGTCGCTTCCGATGACTGACCTCGGCAGGTCGAGGTAGTTCTCGCCGGCGAGTCGTGAAAACAAGTGCGACACGAACGTACCGTTCACTTTCTCAGCCGGATAAGTCGGCCAGCCAATCACGTGGGTTCGCAGTCCTGCCGCGCTTGTGATATCCCACAGCGCGGGGCGTTGTCGGTCACCCGCTGAAGTCGCGCGGACGGATTCCCCGTTGACCTGCAAAGAGCTGAGCACGCCATGCTTGTCGGCACGACAACCCGTGGCGAGCGACGTCCACAACAACGGACCAAGCTGTGGCTGCAGGGTAATGAGGTCACCGGCCACGCCGTTGTTGACGATTGCCGCCAGGTGGGGCATCTCTCCAGAATCTATCAACGAGTGGATAATGCTCCACTCCGCTCCTTCCCAACCCACGGCGAGAACGCGACGCTCGGCAGCCATGGCTTACGAAGTGAGTCTCCGTCGCCGCCAAGTCGCGAGTCCCGCCGCGCCACTTGCCAAGAGGGCTATGCCATTTGGTTCGGGAATCGCCCCCGCGAGGATCGGCGTGTTGGCTTGGCTTTCATAGGCACCGCCGTAGATGGTGAGAGTTGCAAATTGTCCGCCAGTAATCTCCGCGTCTAGATATCCAAAGTGAGGTGAGCCCCCAGGAATGTCGAACTGCAAACCCATATAGCCACGAACGCCTCTGAATGTATTCAGTTCAACATTTGTGCTCCAACCGGCCGAGCTGGAGGGCCCGATGGAATCGCCGAGGGCAAGAACCTCAGCAAAATACGAAGAGCCATCTGCCTTGATGAGACTTGGGAAACCGACCTGTGAAGCATCAAGTTGAGAGATGCTAAATACGCCTAAATAGAAGACCGTCTCGAGTTGGCCTTGTATGGTGTAGTCGAGAATCCCATCGCCATTGATGTCGAGATCGATATTAGGACTGGATGAATGGATGACAATCGGTGCGCCGGGATTAAAGGGTACGACGGCAGCGTCAAGCGAGTTCGCCGCCACCAGTCCCGTGCCCGTTGCCAAGGAATAAGCGGCGAGCTTGCGTGTGATTTTTTCGAGAGAACCGGCAGATGTTGCGGCTTCGATCATCAGAACCTCCTCGATGAAGAACGAAAAGACTTGGCACAGCTCTCAACGAGCTTCCCGAGTATAAGCGGAAAATCGTGCGAGAACCACCGTTTTCAGCGGTGAAAAATGCCTTATAGTTCTTTGTTAAGATTGCGCGTTCGCTAAGTTCTTGATGTAAAAAGGTTTCAAACCACCGCGACCCACTGACGTTCAAAAATCTTCGTGGCCAAATTCTTATTCACCTGGGAACTCGGTAGCGGCTTGGGCCATTTGGCTACCTTGCAGCCCATCGTCATGGGACTTGCGGGTCGCAAGCATGAAGTGGACCTCGCACTCTGCAAGGTCGACCAAGCTGCTGAGTATTTTCCAGGCATCGCCTGCCAGCTAGCGCCGTCGAGCCCGGCTTCTGCTGGTCGGTATATCGTCGAGCCGAGCACTTTTGCCGAGATACTTTACAACTCCGGCTGCGAGAACGCAGAGCGACTCAAGGCACTTGTTTCGAAGTGGAGAACTCTTTTCGAGGACCTTCAGCCCGACGTGTTGGTTGCGGAATTCAGTCCGATTGCGTTTCTCGCCGCGCAAGGCCTGGACATGAAGCGCGTGCAGATGGCCACGGGACATGCTTGGCCGCCGAATGTCGCGCCGCTCCCTGATTTGTGTCCCTGGCGAAACAATTATCCCGAGCGGCTCGCGATGATCGAGCAGCGCGTGCTCGATGCCCTCAATGCACAGCTCCCCCAGATGGGACAACCCAACATCGCGTATGTTGCGGAACTTTTCACGCGCGCTGATTTGCAACTCCTCACGACGTTTCCTGAATTGGATCATTATCAAAGCCGTGAGGGCGGCAACTACGTTGGCAACTGGTCGCACTTGCAGGGTGCCGCGCCCCAGTGGCCTGCAGGTGAAAGTCCGAGCGTCTTCGCGTATCTCAAATCGCCGTTGGCGATTTCGACCGTACTGAGGGAACTCGCGCGTCGGGGCATCGCGACCTTGGCTTTCGTACCCGATCAAGATGAGCTTGGATTACCGAGCAACTGGGGTTCGGTGCGGATCACACGAGAGCCGGTGGATATAGCGCAAGTTGCCGCCGACTGCGATCTGGCGGTGCTGCACACGGGCCATGGGACGACGATGCAAATCTTGCTCGCGGGCAAACCAATCCTGGCTCTTCCCCTCTTGGGCGAGCAGGGCATCGTCGCACAGAATGTCGTTCGCCTGGGGGCGGGAGTTTCCGCCGAAGCGGATAACCCACCCGAGATCGTCCGCGGACTCGAAGCCTTGCTCAGCGACAACCGGTACGCAACCGCTGCCAAGGCGTTTCAAGATAAATATGCCGACTTCGACCGGACGACGCAAATTGAGCAAGTGATCGAAAGGTTAGCAGGATTGGTTGAGCGGAATTAAACTCGACCACGATGGTTTCCCGACCGACACAGAACCCTGACCCAGGCAGTATCCGACCCAAATGGTCGGACTATGTGGGCGTCGCGGGGCTTTCGAATTTGCCGAACACCATGCGGCCGGCGCTGGTTTGTAGCACGCTGGTAACGTTGGCGATGATGTTCTGGTTGACGTATTCGCGGCCCCCCTCGATGACGACCATCGTGCCGTCTTCGAGATAACCGACCCCCTGCCCTGGTTCTTCGCCGACTTTGATGATGCGAACTTCTAGGTGTTCGCCGGGCAGAAAAATCGGCTTGAGGGCGTTGGAAAGGTCGTTGAGGTTGATGACCCCCACATTGTGGAGCTTGGCGACCTTGTTGAGGTTGTAATCGTTGGTGACGACTTTCCCTTCCAAGTGCTTGGCCAGGAGCACAAGCTTTTGATCGACCGATTGTCCCGCGAATTGGGGAAGCTCACGGTCGAAGATTTGGAAATCGACCGTGGGGTCGGATCGTAGGCGGTTGAGAATGTCGAGTCCCCGGCGGCCGCGGCCGCGGCGCAGGCGATCGCTCGAGTCGGCGATGGCCTGCAGCTCGGCCACGACGAACTGGGGCATGATGAGTTGATTGTCGATGATGTGCGTTTCCACGACGTCGGCGATTCGGCCATCGATCACGACGCTCGTATCTAGCACGTAGGGTTTGAGCCCTTTGATTTCCTTGGCAAACTCGACGTAGGGGATGATGAAGCGAAAGTCATCCTTCGTTTGTAAAAGTACGCTAACGCACGAGTAGCACACCACCGTGGCCAGCGCCAGTCTAATCCATTCGGCGAGCCACAACGGTCGGATCGGCAGCAGTGGCTGGAGTGCGACTTGCAGCACATAGGTTAAAAACAAGCCGATCAACAGGCCGAAATAGACTGCCGTGATCGTATCAAGTCGTTTGCGGCGAATACGAGAGTCAGCGACGAGTACGCCGACAGCGACAAAAAGCACACCAAGAAATGCCAGCCAGGGTAACCAAGGATCTTCGCTTCGAAGGGAGTCCGTTTGAAGAAGTTGAAATCCTAATGTGATGGCCAGCATCAAAAAGACGCAACGCAGGATCAATAGTGCCATAAAGACTTCGGCTTATTGCGATGGTGGTGGCGCGCGTGCCGAGATAAATGATTGTGACCCGCATGCGCCGGATATGATATTCGCCCCAACTCAATTCTAGCACGCGGGATACGGCGAGTCAGCCCGTAAGCGAGCAAGGTCGACTCGAACCCGGTTGGCCCGGACCCGGATCGCGTTGCGATCCGGCTAGGGAGCCGGTTATCTCGAAGCATCAGCCAGCGCAAATCGGTCAGTCATGTTGGCCAAATAGTCGCAGACGGCACGCGAAACGCCATCTTCCGCCAGGCGCGTTTGAAATTTAGGCGGCAGCTTGTCCGGTAGAGCAGAATAGCGTGCGAAAAGTTCTTGAATCGCCTGTTCCGCGAGGGCTCTCTCGGCCAGCACGGTGGGGTGCCGATAAACCCGCTCGTAGAGAAACTTTTCGAGTTCCGCCTTCTTTGCCAAAATTGCCGGCGAGGGAACGACCAATCGCCGGCCAAAATGTTGCACGTCGGTCACGCTTTGCACTTGGCCATCGACAAGCTGCTGTTTGGTGGCCTCGACCAAATCACTGACCAAAAACTCGATGAGTCG
>JBGTEU010000719.1:0-2239 GCA_041747595.1 Bythopirellula sp. | reverse complement strand
TCGACCAATAGCGGCAGATTATCAAGCTGCTCGGATAGGTTAGAACTTACTAAGTGTTTGGTGCGGCAACGATTTGGAGGTCGTCACTAGATTTTAGCAGGAACCGCGATTGTTGTTCGCAAGTCACACTCCTGAACACATCCTAACAATGATAATTCCGACGAAAAATGTCAAACTTGATTCTCAATAAGCCGATGACATAATGTCATCATGCGGGTGATTTCCAAACGGCGGTTGCGGGAATTCTGGGAATTGCATCCTGACGCCGAGGAGCCGCTCAAGGCGTGGTGGAGAATAGTCGGCCATCGCAAGTTGCTGCGGACGCTCTTCGTATTGCGACAACCGCCGGGCAATCGAGCCCTCGGGTCCGAGAATATCAACAACTTCCAAACTGGCGGGGGTCGGCATCGTTCCTTCATTCTGCCGTGAGTGAGTGGACCGTTGGAGCTACCGTGGCCCCGCGGTGATCGAGCCTTCGTCGGGGCTGCTCGCCGTGGCGTAAAGTTTTTTTGAAATGCGTCCCGCGAGATAAGCGAGTCGGCCCGCTTCGGTGGCGTGGCGCATCGCGTCGGCCATCCGCAACGGATCTTTGGCGTGGGCGATGCCCGTGTTGAGGAGCACGCCATCGACCCCCAACTCCATGGCGATGGTGACGTCGCTGGCCGTCCCCACGCCGGCGTCGACGATCACCGGATAATCGGGGTCGCCCTCTTTCAAGTATTCCAGGCAAATGCGAATGTTGTTGGGATTGAGCACCCCCTGCCCCGAGCCGATGGGGCTACCGGCGGGCATCACGCTCGTGGCACCTGCCTCCTTCAGGCGGCGGGCGACCACTGGATCGTCCGTTGAGTAACAGAGCACTTGAAAGCCCTCGGCGACAAGTTTTTCGGTCGCTTCGAGCGTCGCAATGGGATCGGGAAGCAAAGTTTTTGTGTCGCTCAGCACTTCAAGTTTCACCCAATCAGCACCCGGATTTTCGAGCCCCAACAAAATCTCTCGGCCAAGGCGAGCTACCCGAACTGCATCGTCCGCGGAAAAACAGCCGGCCGTGTTGGGGAGCAGCGTGTAGCGCTCGGTGTCGATGAAGTCGAGCAAATTATTTCCCGCGGCGTCGATCAATCGTTCCCGCCGCACGGCGACGGTGATGCAATCGGTGCCGGAGCGCTCAAGGGCTTCGCCCATCAGGGCGTGGCTGGCATATTTGCCCGTGCCGACAATCAGCCGGCTGTTGAGCGTGTGGGTGCCGATGATGAGCGTGGACTGAGTTTGAAGATCGGTTGCCATGATTTTCGTTTTTCCCTGCGAAACGTTGATTCGCGGCTAAGATGAATATCAACCACCGCCCACAAGGGTCACAACCTCGATGCGGTCGCCGGCGGCAAGCTGCGTTTCAGCATGTTGAGCGCGCGGCACGAGAGCCAGATTCCGTTCCACGGCAAGCATGCGTGGATCGAGTTCCAACTCAGCAAGCAACTCGGCGATGGTGGTCCCCTCGGCGAGTTCGCGGTCTTGGCCGTTGACGGTTAGCTGCATTGCCCCACTCATTGGGAAATATCACTCATCACGAACAAACGCGGTGCGGAACGAACCGCCGGCGATGCGGACAAAGGTTCCCCGCTGCGGCTGCCCCTTGTTGTTGAGGCTGGCGTTCCAAGGCAACGCGTAGGCGTTCACCGTGCCGCTGGATGCCTCAGCGACGTAAATCAAACTGTTGCCGAGTTGAAAAGGGGCTTGGCCACGAGGAATATTCGCCATGCCGGTGACCATCAAAAATTTGGGATTTTTGCCGAGGGTGCCGAAGTCGTCCAGAATATTCTTCTCAAAGAATGCGACAAAGTCCCCCGTGCGGCGGCTCACCACGGCAGCACGCAAGTCGCCCGTGAGAAAATCGAGAAAATAAAACGCCTCGATCTCCATGTCGACGAAACCGGTGGCGATGGCGAAATTGTCTTCGCCATGGGTCGCGGTGGCCTGCACTTGGACCCCCTGCCCCAGGCCGTACCAGCCGACAGAAACGACCACTCCGACAAAGATGCCGAGCACCAACAGGGCCGCGTGGTTGCACAATCGCTGCACCATCGAACTCTCCCCAAAGCAGGAATCGGGGTGACGATTCACCCGGGACCAAATCGCCAGAAAATCGGGCGACTTACGGACCTTTATCCTACCGCTTTACGGGGAGAGATTCCAGGCGCGGCATTTAACCGCGGAGCTTGCTCCGCGCTTCGGGGAGATACCC
>JBGTEU010000718.1:0-1686 GCA_041747595.1 Bythopirellula sp. | reverse complement strand
GGTCACACCCGCATACGTATTGTTATGCGAGTCATGGCAGAACCCAGATTCCTCAAGTCGCAGAGCTCCTTTCGGAATGACAGTTTGCTGGCTTGCCATCAATTACTTTCCCGCCGGGCGCAGCGGACTGTGCGACAAGATATACCGCTTCTCGCCGGCGGTGACGAAGCGGACCGTCGCGCGGCGGTTCTTGCCCGAGCCACTAAGGGCGATGATCTTTCCCACGCCATGTTCGGGGTGGACCACCGTCATCCCTTGCGCGAACAAGTCGGGGGGGACTCGCGACTCAACCGGTTCCGCGGCACCAGCGAGCGCCGCGGCAGTGGTGACCTGGCCAGCGACGACCTGCCAACCCGATTTTTCTTTCTCGGGCTCACTCGTGACACCGAAGTCGAACGACGTGTCCCCGAAGTCTTCCTCCGCAAAGTTGTCGGCGGCGACGTCGGCCTCGTCAGTTTCGTCGGTTTCTCCGGCAAGCCAATCATCCCAGTGATGTGCCTCGGCCATGGAATGGACCAGTTCCATTTCCTCGCGGGGGATCTCCATGAGAAACGCACTCGGCACGGTATAACGCCGCTGGCCGCGGAAGTCGCGTTCCACGGCGTAGCTCAATTGCAGTTCCTCCTTCGCGCGGGTGATCCCAACGAACGCCAGCCGCCGCTCTTCTTCCATCTGGGCTTCGTCGTTGGTGCTGCGTTCATGCGGCAGCAAACCGTGTTCGACGGCCACCAAGAAAATGACGGGAAACTCTAAACCCTTGGCGGCATGCAGCGTCATCATCGTGACCTTGTCGCTCTCGGTTTCCCAGTCGTCGGTTTCATTCACGAGCCAAGCATTCTCGAGGTAAACCTCGAGCTGGCCCCCGCCGGGATTTCGCTCGTCGAACTGCCGGGCATCGGTCAAGAGTTCTTCGATGTTCGCTAGGCGGTTGAGATCCTCTTCATCGTCACTGCCGCTCAAGTGCTCTCGGTAGCCCGATTCGGCGAGCACCGTGCCGAGGATTTCCTCGACGTCGCGATTCCCGAGTTGGCAAAGATGGTCGATCAGCGCGACATATTCCAAAACTTTTTTCGCGGAACGCGCCGCCAGGCCAGGTACTTGAGCCGCCTCACGGGCCGCCTCCAGCAAAGGAATTCCGTGGGTGTAGGCATGCTCGTTGAGCAAATCGACCGTCTTGCGCCCGATGCCGCGAGCCGGGGTGTTGATGGTCCGCATCACGGCTTGATCGTCTTGCGGATTGTTCACCAACTGGCAATAGGCCAGCACGTCCTTGATTTCCTTGCGTTGGTAAAACTCCTGGCCGCGAACCATTTGATACGGCACGGCCGCTTCACGCATGGCCCGCTCGATCGCCCGGGACAAGGCATTCACGCGGTAGAGAATTGCAAAGTCGCTCGCGCGGCGCGTGCCGCTACGAATCGCCTCGGCAATACGGGCGGCGATGTCGCGGGCCTCGTCGTCTTGGCTCGCATACTCGACGAGCCGCACCGACAAACCTTCATCGTTCTCGGTGTACAGTGCCTTTTGCTTACGCCGCAAGTTATGCCGAATGAGATTGTCGGCGATTCGCAAAATCTTTTTCGTGCTGCGGTAATTCTGTTCAAGCCGCACGACCTTCACCTGGGGGAAGTCCGATTCGAACTGCAGGATGTTGTTGATGTCGGCACCCCGCCAACCATAGATCGA
>JBGTEU010000717.1:0-3753 GCA_041747595.1 Bythopirellula sp. | reverse complement strand
TGAGCAGGACTCGGATAAGGGGGTGTCGCAAGCACAACCCGCACAAATGCGACCCAACCCTACGGCCTCTAATTATTCACGAGAAGCGTGACGGTTGGTTCCCGGCTATGCTGTTACTTCGGTGAAGTGGAAAGAAATACCGGTCGGGAAGTGCCGGTCATGCCGACGGGGCAAAATTGATGTGCGGCTTGAGCAGCCCCGGCGATTTTTCCTGGAGAATGGCGATCAAGTTGTCCTGTTCGTCAATGGCCGCACATTCAGCGTTCGACCAGCCAACGGGTGCGGCGATTGCTCGGCCGAAACGCAGCTCGTGAAGCTGGTCTTCATTCAATCGAAAAGTCGGCAAATGGCTCACCGCTGCTGCCGCACTTTGCAGATGCTGCTCGATCTGATCGAGAGTTAAATCCAAAACGCAAAGCGATTCTTCGAGCCGAAAGGAACCGATCCGTGTGCGGGACAGTTCGCTCATCACGGCGGCGGTACCCAACCTTTCCGCAAGATCGCGGCCCAGGCTCCGCACATAAGTGCCGCTGCCGCAAAGAATTGAAAGTTCCAACTGCGGGTAGGCGTAAGCCACGATTTCAAGTTTGTGGATTTCAACGGGTCGGGAAGTGATCGTGACGGTTTTTCCTTGCCGGGCCAGGGCATACGCGCGTTGTCCCGCAATTTTCACAGCCGAATAGGCTGGCGGCACTTGTTCGATGCGGCCCAAAAATTGGGGCATCGCCGCTTCAATCTCCGCCCTCGTTGGAATCGGTGGATCAACGCTTTCGGTGATTTCGGTCTCGAGGTCATCGCTGGCGCTGGTGCGGCCCAGGAGAAAAGTCCCCCGATACTCCTTGGGCATTTGCTGCACGTATTTGATAAGCCGCGTTGCTCCGCCAATGCAGACGATCAACACGCCCGTGGCCAAGGGGTCGAGCGTTCCCGCGTGGCCCAGCTTGTCCGGGCGGACGAATCGCTGCACGCGATTGACCACGTCGCGTGAAGTCCACCCAGCCGGTTTGTTGATATTCAAAATGCCAAACATTTTTCAATCACCGCTTGCGGCTTAGCAAGATTCCAGGCCCTCGCGCCGCTAAGCCGCAAGCGGCCGGGCCCTTTGCACGAACGTCACCATGCAGGATACTGGAGTGTAGCGCGAATTACACCTCGAATTGAGAACCCGCTTGTGACCGACGACTCGCCCCCCGCCGAAGCTGCAGTTACAGAGTATCCCTCCGATCTGTCCGCCGCCTTGCGCGAATCGGAAATAGAACTCACTGACGCCCAGGTTGAACTCTTGGATCGCTACCGCGAGTTGTTGTGGAAATGGAACGAACAGCTTAATCTCACTCGGCACACGACGCTCGAAAAATTCGTGACCCGCGACGTGGTCGATAGCTGGGAACTCGCCAAGTTGCTGCAAAAACGCGAACGGGTTCTCGATATCGGGACCGGCGGGGGCGTGCCGGGACTGATCCTTGCCGTTTGCCGGCCCGACTTGCGCGTGAGCGTCTGTGAATCGGTGCAGAAAAAGGCCAAGGTCGTGGAAGCGATGGTCGTCGAGTTGAACTTGCCCGTGTCGGTCTACGCTTGCCGGGCCGAAGAAGTGCTGGATCTGCAAACTTTCGATACGCTCGTGGCCCGCGGTGTGGCGGCGCTCGCGAAAATCTTGCGCTGGATGGAACCCCACTGGGGGGCCTTCGAGCGGCTACTTCTGATCAAGGGTCGCAAATGGGTCGACGAACGGGGCGAAGCACGGCATTTGGGCCTGCTTAAAAAACTCGAGCTCCGCAAGTCCGCCACTTACCTCACCCCCCGTACCGACGCGGAAAGCGTGATTCTCAGTATTACGAAATCGGGGAGTTGAGAGAATTGACCCCAGTGGCTTATCAACAATTCCGGTTAATACCACAAAAGACGGGAGCTAGCGGAAGGGCGAGGGATGGAATTTCATCCACGGATATCTTAAACTTACAGACTCACTTTTCATAAGCCACTTTTATGGTGGTGCCCATGAATCAATCAACAGTGAACGGAGAAATACTCGTGGCAGACGAAAAAAATGATGCGGATCCGGCGGTCAAGCAGGAACAGCAACGTGTGCAGGTTGACGATACCCGCGCATCAACGTCCTATGCGAATTTTTGCCGCGTGACCGGTACCCCCGAGGAATTGATCATCGACTTCGGCCTCAATGCCCAGCCCTTCGGCGTGCCGACCGAGCCGGTGATTATCACGCAGCGGTTGGTGACCAACTATTTCACCGCCAAGCGGCTGCTACACGCTTTGCACCTTTCGGTACAGCGGCATGAACAGGCCTTCGGCGTGTTGGAAACCGACGTGCAGAAGCGCGTGGTGGGCAAGCCGCAAGCTTGAAAAAGGCACGAATACAATTGTCATTCCGAGGGGAGCCACGTTGTCCCTTCGGGGAAACACGGCGACCCGAGGAATCTAGCTTCTAGCCCTCACACGTTTTCCATGCGTGGTGATACTGCAAGCCAGATCCCTCGGTCGGTGAGCCTCCCTCGGGATGACTATCTAACTTCCCCTCATCTTCCCTAGCCGAGTTGGCGGCTGCGCTCCATGGCGTCCTCGGCCAGGCGAATGTAATCCATGTTGCCCGTGCCGGCGTATGCCCGTTGGTAGGTGACGCTCAGGGCCGTAAAGCTGAACGCATCCATTGGTTCAAGTTCGGCGACCTTCCGCGCATGTTCGAGCGCTTGTTCGTGTTGACCCATCCGTTGCAGCACCACAGCCAGGGCCGAGTGAGCGAGTGCGTATTTGTCGTTCACCGCCAGCGCTGCCTGCAGCTTGGCAGCCGCCTCTTCGAGTTGGCCCGCGGCCTTGAGTTGGTCGGCCTCGTCGTACAATTTCACTTCGTCGCTCATGCTCGCTCTCCACAAATAGCCTTGGTCGAGACCAAGGTCGAATCATCGTTATCGAAAGCGTTGAGTTTAACGCGCGATAGCATCGATCGCCCAGGGGTGGGAATCGCAGCTAACTCGTTATCGAGTCGGGGGTTTGTGGGTTGCTAGCAATAATTTCCTGTCTGAACGATCAATCTGGCGCTGGTGGACGAATCATTCACCAAATTTTAACCCGCTACAACCCACGCATCCGATATTACCAGCAGGCACTGGAGTACCAACTTGCCTTCGACCCTCGCCAACCCGCCGGCGATGGTCGCACCCGCCAAAGACTTGCCCCACGCGAGGACCCATCGTGAAGATTCACCCCAGTGCCATTGTGAGCGAACAGGCAAAAATTGGTGCCAATGTTGAGATTGGCCCTTTCTCGATTGTTGAATCTGACACCACCATCGGCGACGGCACGCGGCTCGTCGGTCATGTGACAATCAAGGGCGGCACGATCCTTGGTTGCGATAACACGATTTGCGAAGGCGCCGTCTTGGGCGGCCTGCCGCAACACACGCGTGCTCCCGAGAAAATCGGCGGCCTCGTGATCGGCGACCGCAACACCATCCGCGAGCACGTTACCATTCACCGCGCGATGCACCACGGCCAAAATACCACGATTGGCGACGACTGCCTGATTATGGT
Source organism: Bythopirellula sp. (assembly GCA_041747595.1). GTDB lineage: Bacteria > Planctomycetota > Planctomycetia > Pirellulales > Lacipirellulaceae > Bythopirellula. The sequence continues at coordinate 208 of JBGTEU010000717.1, read as the reverse complement.
CGGGGCTCACATCGCCCATGACGGGAAGATCGGCAATCGGGTAATTCTAACCAACGGCGTGATGCTCGGTGGTCACGTGCAGGTCGGCGATCGGGCCTGCCTGGGGGGCAATGCGGCGGTTCATCAATTCTGTCGCATCGGCCGCTTGGCCATGGTGGGGGGGTGCACGAAAGTGGTGCAAGATCTCCCCCCGTTTGTACTCACCGAC
>JBGTEU010000716.1:0-4117 GCA_041747595.1 Bythopirellula sp. | reverse complement strand
AAAGACGCGCGGCTTTCGGGTACGCCCGGCAATCGTTTCACTGATAAGCCGCGTCCCTTTCACGCGGCTTTCGCGAATCTCTTGCTTGTAAGCATCACTCCAACGCTGGCCGGCGATGTTTGCCCCCGCGAGATGTACCACGCCGTCGATGCCTTCCAGTTTGGCTCGGTCGATCTCGCCGCGCTCGGGAACCCAACGGACTTCGCGGTCATTGCGGGCTTCACGCCTCACCGCGGCGAGCACGGTATGCCCCGCCGCTTGAAGTGCGCGGGTCAATCGCGTGCCGATCAGGCCACTCGCTCCGGTGATGAGAATCGTTTGCGCTGACATAGAATCTCCGCCCCCGGCGAGGTCGCCGCGGCGACCGTGAATTAGTTTGACATTCTAACCGCATAGCACCGATTTAATTAACTGAATCACGAACATCGCGGGCGCAGCGGAAACCAATGCGGCTGGACGTTTCGTCGGGGGGGGCGGAATCGCGGTCGCCGACGTGCAAGCCTGCCCCCGCTTCCGCGGTCGAGTGCCAACTTCCACCGCGCAAGACGCGTTCGGTCCCCGTTGTCGGGCCTTGCGTTTTTGTGGAGATGCTCTTGCCGTATGTGTCGGCGGCATACCAGTCGCTACACCACCCGGCCACGTTTCCCGTGATGTCGTATAACCCATAAGGGTTGGGTGGAAATGCTTTTGTCGGCGCGACCTCAAAATAGCCGTCCTGTTCTAAATTGACGAGCGGAAATTTCCCTTGCCAATAGTTGGCTTGCAGGCGATTCTCGGGATTCAATTGCCGACCCCACGCAAAAGGCGCATCACTCAAGCCGCCGCGGGCCGCGAACTCGTATTCTGCTTCCGTCGGCAACCGCTTCTTCGCCCAGGTCGCATAAGCCACGGCGTCGTACCAGCTGACATGGACAACGGGGAAGTTTTCCTTACCGGCGAGGGAGCTTTCCGGGCCCGTCGGATGTCGCCAACAAACGCCGGCCACCTCTTGCCAATTGCCTTGCGAACGTTGGAACATCAGCGACCCACCGCGCTCTTCGGCGGTTGTGCGATATGAAGTCTCGGCAACAAACTCGCCGAACTTGCGATTGGTCACGTGCGTCGCGTCGAGCCAGAACGGCGCGAGCACCATGCGATGCACGGGCCGTTGATCGTCGGGGCTGGGCCGAGGTGAGCCCATGAGAAACTCACCACCCGGGAGGAGAAGCATGCCAGCTTCTTGCGGGAGCGACGAGGTTTTCGCGACGGCCGCTGCTACGGCGGTTTGAGATTCTTGGCTGTCGCGCAAGCCGTAGGCGATACCCGCGGGCAAGAGTGCCGCGAGAATCCAAAACGTTTTTTTGCGTCGGCCTCCTGCCATGGCACATGTCCATTATTTGCGACGGTTCTTAAATTCTTGACTGGCTTTCTCCAAATATCGCCGTTCGCGCCAGCTCAGACTCTCTTTGCCCGTTTCTGATATTTTGCGGAGAAGGCGGTCAACTTCTTGGTCGGTGGGGTCGTCCTCGTCCGCCTCGACGACGCGAAATTTCGGTTTGTTGGGTTTCTTGGAGCCGACCCAGTTTGCAAGGAACATACCTGGCGACCAACCCGTGCGGTAGTAAATGAGTCCAAAGAGAGCCCCCGCCAAATGCGCGGAGCAGGCGATGGGGCTCGTCCGCACGACCGCGCCGTACGCGTCGAGGCTGATCATGATCAACGCCGCCACCCACATCGGCATGGGAATGAAAAACATGAACAGCACTTGCCGATGGGGAAAGTTCAAAGCAAAGAGCGCGAATATGCCGCTGATCCCGCCGGAGGCACCGACCATCACGCTCGGAGACCCCATAGCTTGTTCGATCACCGACCAAACCAGGCCTGCGAACACGATGGCCGTCAAATAGAAGGCGAGATATTCGCGCGGTCCGTAGCGCATTTCCACTTCCCGGCCGAACATCCAGAGCACGATCATGTTGAAGAGAATGTGCTGGATGCCATTGGTATCGTGCAGGAACCCGTAAGTCAGCAGGCGATAAAACTGCCAGGGCTCAAACATCCAAGAAGAGGTGAGGTAGAATTGTTCGCTGAAACCAGGGACAAACAACTGCACCAAATAGATGCCGATTGTAATCAGCACCAACTTTGTGGTGAGCGTCTGCGGGGCGCTGAAGTGAAAGCCCGGTTCAGATTCTTGAGCGTAATCGCGGTCGTAGAGTCCCATGCCGCAATAGTAGCCCAGAGTGGCACGCGAGACTACGGCAAGAAACCCGGCGAGCGGGGGACATCAGTCCCCTGCATGGTTTCGCTATTGCTTTCGGTGTCCATTTACAGGCGGAGTTGCAGGCGTATTTGCAGGGGACTAACGTCCCCCGCTCGCCTACGGCAGCGAAACGGTGGCTGCTGGCGCGGGGGCTGCCGCGTCGATCATTTGCTCGAGTTCCGATTCGAGTTCGGCCAATTCATTGGCAAGCGAAGCGTTGGTCGCCAACAAATCGCTGATCAGCTTGCGGGCATTTTCCAGTTGGCGGTTCACGATTTGCAGATGCGACTCGATGGCCTGGCGATCTTGTTTCATGCCGGTCAAATCGCTTTGCATAAGCTGCTTTTGCTCTTCACGGAAAGCCGAGAGTTTTTCGGCGCTCGCCAGGGCGGCTTCCAATTTGGCATTGTCTTCCCGAACGGCATCAACGCGGGCCATCAACACGACCCTCTGGCGGGCAAGTTCCGAGAACAAATAGGCGTAATCCCGCAGCGGACGGTTGTAAACTTTTCTCACGGCATTCGCCAATTCGCCGGGAGGAAGACGCTGATCGTTTTCATCATAGCCGACCACATTGCGAGGATCGTCATCGGGAGTCGCCTCTTGACCGTGGCGAATGTATTCCTCAACGACGCTCGCCGGGAGTCGCTTTCGCAATTCTTCCTCGCTCATATCGGCAAAGAGATCGTAATTACCACCGATCTTGTAACGATCCCCAGGCATCGATTCGTACAAACTCCAAGGCCCTTGACTGCGAGCAATGCGTTCGCCCGTGCGTTGATCCAAGATGGTGACCGATTCGAGCACGGCACCCGTCTCACTTGATTCGACGACACGGAATTCCCCCAAGAATTGTTTGCCTACCGTGGGGTCTGACGGGTTCACGTCGCCGTCTTCAAAGGCATACACGATTGTATCGGCGGGCAGTCCGTGATTGGGTCCGGGGAGAGTGACTGCCAAGCGCCCTTCATTGTCGAGCGGTCCCGCGGGAGCGACTTGCCGCCAGGCACGGCCCCGTTCGCGCGTGACCATCCGCAGGCGATGTTCCAACTGCAAGATGCCGAGTTCGTCGTTCGCTCCGCGCAAGAGCAATTCATTTTGTTGTTCGAGCGTCTTGATGTTCTGATCGATCCGCGCCAAGTTCGAGCGGAGGTTGCGATGAATCCGCACGGTCTCGGCGGCAAGAAACATAAATCCCGCCGCGGTGAGCAGGATGAATGTCACCAGCACCACATTGCTCCAGTGCCACCGCTTCGCGGCGAAAAAGATCGCGATGAGGCCCGTCAGCAGCAGGATGCCTAACAGAATTTGGAGAACGAGCGCCAAGAGAGAGTCCTGCCTATGGATCGGAGAGCTTGCATCTTCACTGTTAAAGGGGGTAGGAGAGATAAATTCTCCTAGTTTCGATGGTAAGTGGCCATTGGGCGAGCGTCAAGTTTTTACTGGTGGGCAACTTACGTTCGCCGGGATTACCCCTATCATCGGCACAAGACATCGCCAAAATTGCCACCCAGCCGGATCGCAACGCGATCCGGGACGACCTCGGAGAGCGTTGCTCTCCGGCTAAGACCGTAATTTCGCGAGTTCCTCAAGCAGCCGCTCGACCATTTCATCAGTGTGGGCGGCCGTGAAACCGAGCCGCAGGAGCGATTCTCCCTCGGGCACCGAAGGGGGCCGAATCCCCGGGGCCCAGATGCCCTGTTCCCGCAAACTGGCCGCGATTTGCATGGTGCGGTTCGCCGAACCAACTACCACGGGAATAATCTGGCTCACCGAGCGGCCCGTGTTCCAGCCCTGCATCCGCAGCCGGTTTCTCAAATCTTCGGCGCGTTCAACAAGCCCGCGGCGGCGCTCCGGCTCGCGATCCACAAGGTC
>JBGTEU010000715.1:0-2197 GCA_041747595.1 Bythopirellula sp. | reverse complement strand
ATGAGGCCAGTACAAAACCGGCTGCTTCAGAGTTATCGGAAGCGGGTGTTTCGGCAAAGAAGAAATAAAAAAAACCGCCGCGGAAGTTTCCGGGGCGGGGATCGTTGTTCTTGAGTAGAAGAATTGAGACTATTCTTGCTCAACTCGCATGATTTGCCACTGCTGCGCACCGGTTGGCAGATTGACTTGAACCATTCCCGTCGGCTGGAGTAGTTCGTTCAAGGGCGCTTGAAAAGTCACCTGCGGATTGTTTTCCAGCGACCACTGAGCCAGTTGCGTGGTGCGATTCAGGGTTCCTGCAACGTTATGCGTGGTGTTGGTCACGGAATCAGAATACGAGCCGCGCAATTGTCCCACGCGATCGACGGACAGTTGTAGCGTGAGCGTGGAGGGGGTGTTTTGATTCGTAGCCAAAGAATAAATGCCCAGTGGCATCAATTCAATGGTATCTGCCGACAAGTTGGCTGGGATGTCGGACGGTGAGCCCGTAGGATTTGTCGCTTGCGTGGGATATTCTTGATAAACTTCGGTCGTGTTATTTTCCGTGGCGACAATCGGCACGTAGTAAGCCGGATCGGTCCAGGCCGTGACGTTCGCCGCGGTGGCGACGAAGGCAGCATCGGCGTGGGGATGAGCATACTGCGCGGCCCGCGGATGATTGGCATACGAAGGCGTAAGGTTTGCAGGCCCACTCTGGTATTGCTGAATTCCATGAGCCGCTAGCGGGGCGTGGCCGTCACCCTGGATTGTTGTGCGTTGTTGGAACTGTGTTGCCTGCGGCTGAAAGGTGCCTTGCCGATTTTGGCTGCCCGGCACTCGACCATTGAACCTTTGTTGCAGGCCCCCTTGCCCCGCTTGCTGCAGCCCACCCTGCAATTGTTGAGTGCCCGATAGGTTGCGAGGCGAGTTCCCCGCTTGCGCCGGGTTTCTGGAAACACTGTTGCCGGTGACGCCCCTACTTGGACCTCCTGCCCCTGCGGCCCGCTCACCGCCAGCGCTGCGTCCATCGCCCCCTCGTCCACCGCGAGCAAAGCAGGGTGACATGCTGAAGCCAACGGCGGCAATCAGTGTGATAGCAAGCAACAGGCATGATCTCGGGCTGAACATGAGTAATCCTTGGGTGTAAGTCTTGGACAATAAGTCACCGCTACGGCGCTGACTTTCAAGAACCGGACATTCGGTCATTGCGAAAAGTGCAGGAAGGTAAGATGAGAGAACAGGAAAAGCGTGATGGTGTAAGTCTAGGTCATACCACGCGGCGTGCGGACGCGCGCGGCGCTTCTTGTCCGCGCCAGGGGGAACAATCCGCAAAATCAGCGCGTGACTTTTCCCCGCATAGGGCAGGGGATATCTCTCAGAAAGTGCATTGCACGTGATCTAGCGTGCAATCCACTCGGGCGGCGGCTCGATGTCTGTGGCTGGCTCTCCGCCCGCGTCTTTGCGGCCGCTGCCTTCGAACCGGCTGATGGCGCGAACAGTCATGTCGTGATCGCAAAGGATTTGACAACTCAGCCGTACGCCCGACACCCCCTTGGCGGCGAGCACGTCGCGTTCGGCGACTGTCATTTTCTCGGGTTCGCCTGCGATGAATTCCACACGACAAGTGGTGCAACGGGCCTTGCCGCCGCAAGCGTGCAGTTGGTCGATTCCCGCGTCTTGTGTGAGTGCCAATACGAGCCGCTTGCCCTCCGGCACTTCCACGGTGCTCACTCCTTCGATGGTCAACTTTGCCATGTTCGCTCTCTCGGTGGATGGTATATGAATTTTGGGAGTCTGACTCGTCGTCGCAGAACCTGTGATCGCCGCTCCGGTCCAGGCGGGGGCGTCACTGGCCGGGAAGGATTCCTCGGAGGCCTCCTGCACGACCCCCACGGCATCGGGGTCATCTTCGCAATGATGCCGAGCGCAGTAAAGCCTCTCGGCCTCGGTCCAAAAGGTGTCGCTTTCCCCCTCGGGTCTGCCGGCCTCTTCCCACAGGCGATAAGCCATTTCTCGGATTGTGTTCAAAAGATCTGCACTGTATTCGCTAGCCATTTTTCTTCGCTCCGCACATCTTTTTTGACGGTAAGACAGATAAAACGAGTGCAATTTGAGTGCCATTATGTGTCCTCGATTTACTCTCTGCAGTGACAAGAATTCCGCCAATTATTTGGAGAGATGGAAAAAATTGACAAAAAGCTATTTGACATATCGTCAT
>JBGTEU010000714.1:0-2943 GCA_041747595.1 Bythopirellula sp. | reverse complement strand
TTCGTTGGCGAGGCTGGCGATTTCGCGTTCCAGGGCGTCGAACGCTTCCTGTCGGGCGGAACCCTCGGCTGTGAGGGCCGGCTCAACGAGTGCACGCACTCGGTCGATCAAGAGTGGCCGCACGAATCGCTCGCCGATGCGGTCGGCAATCGTCGCCAGCCGCATGCCATATTGCTGGCTCAGCCGTTCAAGCCGTGAGAGATGGGCATCCGCCGCGTCGGTGGTTCGCTCGGCAAACGCCTGACACCAAATCTCCGCCGCGAGCAGGCGGCGATGACGGATCAAAATCTCGTGGGCCCAAATCACCGGCTTCAAATTCCAAGCCACGCGGTCGTAGGTCGCCCGCAGCCGCAGAAAATCAATGAGCATGTACAGCAACTCGCCGTGATCCGATTGCGTGGTCGTCGTATTGTAGTCGCGGTAGACCCGGTAATTCTCGACCACCGCCTCCAATGCGAGAGTGAGTTGATCGACCGCTTCGTCGCGGGGCCAACCGTTGTCGAGTTCCCGCAGGAGCTTCATGTCGTCTTCGGCGTCGGGGTCTTCTTCCAAAGTTTCGAGCCACGTGTCGACCCCCTGGTGCAAGATGCCCCGCAGGTTCCCCAAGCTGCTCATCAACCGGTGATCGAAAATATCCGCCCCGTACCGTTTGATGAATTCGACGAAGCGCTGCCAATCGTCGTCCTCGGCCAATCGTTCCACGACGCTGAGCCGCAGCGTGCGGCTATGCTGCAACCAACGGTCGAGCTGGGCCTCGGTCAAAAGCTGCAACGCGTCGATCAACATATGGTCGGCATGTTGCGAGCTTTCGTCGGTCACTTCTCCGTCCCACTGTTCCGCCGAGGCGATCATCGACCGCACGATGGCCTGGTAGCCATTTTCAAAGAGCCGATCGAACTCGGTGACGGCCCCCTGCCCGACGGGATGTTCGCTTTCCATTTGTTGGGCGAGCTCCAGAAGTTCGCACGTCTCGCGGATCATTCCCAATTGCGGCAGCCAGCCCAACAAATCGTTGAGCAAATGTTGCAGGCACCGGGTGTTCACAATCTGCCGAGGCTCGCCGCCGCGAGAGTGCGGCACGTAGAGCAACGCTTGCGGCCGCAGCGACTCGATAAAATCGGGCCACATCTTCCGCACCGCGGCGGCATCGCCGGCCAGCACCATTTGCAGCAATTCCACCGACCGCAAATCAATCGGCTCGACGAGCGGTTCCGCGGTAGCGAGATTTGTCGAACCCCGCGTCGCCGCCAGCAGCCGTGCGGCGTCGGCTGTTTCCACGCACGTGGTGATGATTTCTTGAATCAGCGATTCCTTGATCGTGCGGAGCCGGTCGTATTCCATCAGCGAATCGTGCGAACCGCTCGGCAAGGCAAAGTGAAATCGGTGTACCGTTTCCAACAATTCGACGAGGCTGCCGTAGTTGGTGTTCGCTTGGGCAAGCCAGGAATTAAACAATTGGGCTGGAGTGATGTCGTTGTCGGCCACGACGGTTTCCAAACTCGAACTCCCCCACACAATCGTCGCGTGTTTCCACAAATTGGCGACCGTCGAGAGGAAGTCGAGCCGTTGTTCGAGCCGCTGGACCTCGTACTCCCACTCGGTGTCTTCGTACTCGCTCCCCTCTTCGAAGATTTCGCCCTCGTTGCCGTCGTCGGTCGAATCGCGGAAGACCATTTCATCGTAGGCCGCGTCAAAGACTTCGCTTTCCTCGTCGTCTTCTTCATCCCCCGCGAGCTCATCTTCTTCTTCCTCGTCGTCATCGTAGTATTCGACGTCCTCCAGATCGTCGAACAAGTCGCCGATCGAGGTGTCGAGCATCAACGACGGGGCTTGCCAATACTCTTCGGCGTTCGCTTCCAGGAAATCGAAGAAGCGGACCACCTCGGGCCAACGATTCACACCCGACTCGTTTTGCATCTCCTCGACCGTGGCGAGCCAACGGAACGACAAGCGGCGAAAAGAACTTTCGCCCTCTTCGAGCGGCGTGCGATCTTTCTGGCTGACCCACTGCATCATCAACGCCATCGAGGCCACGGTATCGCCGTGATCCAAAAGGGCCTCGATCACCAATTCGAACGCCTTGGAATTGTCGAACTGATCGACAAACATCCGCCAGAAGCTCACGTCCCCCGAGGCGGCCCCCGCCTTGTGCCAGGCGTTGAGTGCCCCCGCCACGAGGTTGGCGGAGACTTCAATCTCTTTGGCGACAAGCCGATTGACCCCCTCCACGGAATAGGTGGCGAATTGGTCCCACCACCGGGTGAGCCGCGCGAGCATCGTGGAGAAGACTTTTTCCATCTCCGCGTCGTCGACCGCCGCGGATTCGCTCCAGGCGCGGGCAGACAAATCGAGTACTTGCTCGACGAGTTCGATCAATTCGTCGACCCGCCAATCATGGACGCTGTTTTCAATCGCGGGAAACAGGCTGAAATTCCCCGCGAAGCCCACCACATTCCACGGATCGACGAGCGCGCCGCACTCGATCGCCCGGTGCATGAGCGTTTCGATTTCTTGCAGATTCTCGAACGTTTGCGGCATCTCGCCGGTATCGATGGCGTCGTGCCCGGCGGTGAGTCGGCAATAAATCTCGCTGAGCATCCGCGCCGCGGGGACGCGGACCGAATCGGCCTGCCGCTGGGCCGCCTCGGGGTAACCCAAGCGGGCGTACAAATAGGCCAAATGGACTCGCTGCATTTGCATCGCCCGGCGGCGTGCGAGCTCGTGATTCAGATGTTGCCGGGCCGCACCAAACGGTTGGCGAAAGCGCTCCGATTCTTCGAGCAACCGACTGCCGTGATCCCCTTCAATTTGTCCGAGCAGTTGTTCGTAAAATTCATCCCGGTACGCCGCGATGTGTGGCAGCAGCGTTGAAAGGGTCACCGTCGAATCGTGCCGCCCCGGTCCGTCGCCGCTCGTGCCGGCGGCCATCAACATCGTGCCGGC
>JBGTEU010000713.1:0-11199 GCA_041747595.1 Bythopirellula sp. | reverse complement strand
AATCAACTCGGAGGTTGTGGTGGTGTGCTTTCCTTTTTCTGATTCCTGACTCACCGCTTGCACGCGCAAGGCGAGGCCCGGCTCGATCGCATTGAGCAAACTTGATTTGCCGACGCCGCTTTGCCCCGTGAAGACGGAGGCCCGCCCATGGAGCAATTGCCGCAGCGCGGGGATACCCCAACCCGTCGTCGCGGAAACTTGCAGCGTGCGATAGCCGAGTTGGCTGTAAACGCCCACGATCGGTTCAAGATCGGCACGATTCACGAGATCGACCTTGTTGATGCAAATGATTGGCTCGATGCGTGCCTTTTCGGCGGTGACCAGATACCGATCCAAGAGATTTGGCTTGAGTCGCGGCTGGGCGGCGCTTGTGACAATCAGTATTTGATCGACGTTCGTGACCAGCACATGTTGCCGACCCCGGCTGGTGCGGCTCAGCACTCCCGTGCGGGGCTCAACGCGTTCGATGATCCCCTCGGTTGTCCCCTCGGGGCGGACCCAAACCACGTCACCCGCGGCGACGGCGCCACGCTGGTCGGTGCTCAAGGTTTTCAGCAGCCGCCGCGTCGCACAGAACCGAGTGGTGCCGTCGTCAAGCTGCACGGCACTGTGGAGACCTTGAACTTTCAGCACGCGTCCCTGCCGGCAGATCGTGGGATCGATTGCCAGGGAGACTGTGACGGTGCCCGACTCGTCCTCGGCGATGTCGGCGTTGGTCACGGTCCGTTTGCGGGTGAGATCCCCCTTCCCCGAGACGCTTTGCCCGGTTGCCATATCCTCGACCGCTTCCTGGTCGCTGGCAAAGTTGCGGGTGAGATCGTTTTGGCGGGTGCGAACGTTGCGATTCTTACGGAGATCGGTTCGCACTTTCCGTTGTTTTTTCGCCATGGAGGGGAAGTCTCCGCAAACAATAAAGCCCAGGAGATTGCAATCCCCTGGGCTTCTAGAAAGGTCACCTATTGTTTCTTGCTCATCTCAAACAGGCCGATCCGGCATTTTGAGCTGCTCTTTGTCGTCGAGTACGTCGTAACGCCGGAAACTGCCGTCGCCGCGCTTGCCGGCGTATTGCGGACCCTTCGCGGCGGTGTCTGACGACTTCAAACCAGCCCGCGACAGCAGCGACTCGTTCATGATTTCGGCCGGCAGATCGTCGGCGGGTGGCGGACCCACGGCACCGAGATCGGCGGGCGAGTATTCAAGCTCGTAATCGTGCTTGGCGACCGACAGCGTGTCGCCCGGATCAACTCGCTTTTCCTGGACTTTGATCCCATTGACCTTCACGCCGTTGCGGCTTTGCATGTCACGGATATACCAATAGCCGCCGTTTAAGACGAGCCGGCAATGGTGAGCCGAAACATTGGCAAACCGCAGTACGATGTCGCAACTTTCGCGGCGGCCAATGAGTAGCTGTTTCTTCAACAAAGGGATGGGGTCGCCGCCGCCGAGCGGAGTTAATTCACCATACATGTTGCTATACTCTTGTGATAAACTGTTCGTGCCCCAATGATAGGAATGTAGGGAAAATAATTGCGGTGAGAGGGCATCGCCCGGAGGCGAATGCGGCATCTCGAAATACCCTATCCTGGCCAATATCCACTTTACGCAGTCCACGCGATGTCGTCAACTAACGCATTATGTAGTAGGGATTTACTGCCGTCCTGGCGGGATGCGGGCCTGCATTATTTTTCCTACAACCATGCCCTCGGACAGCGTTTTCAGCATCGTGTGCAGAAGGTAAGTATCGACGCGGGATTCACCTGCCCCAACGTGGACGGTACGGTTGCTCGCGGGGGATGCACGTTTTGCGACAACCGCAGCTTCAGCCCGAGCCGGCGTCTGCCCCGCGCGGGAATCGTTGGACAGATCGATCAAAGCATCGTGCGGATGCGCAACCGCTACAAACAGTGCGAACATTTTCTCGCTTATTTTCAGCCTGCCACGAACACGTACGCCCCCGTCGAACGGCTGCGGTCCCTTTATGAAGAAGCCCTCAGCCATCCCCAGGTCGTGGGCCTGGCAGTGGGAACTCGCAGCGACTGCGTGCCGAATGAAGTGCTTGATCTGTTGGAAGAGATTGCTGCGAAGACTTACGTTTCAGTCGAATACGGAATGCAGACCATGCACAACAGATCGCTCGACTGGATGAACCGCGGACACCATCACGATTCGTTTCTCGACGCGGTCGAACGAAGCCGCGGGCGCGGGTTTGAAATCTGTGCTCACGTTATGCTGGGGCTCCCCGGCGAGTCGCACGACGACATGCTCGCGACCGCGCGTGAACTCGCGCGAGTGCGGATCGATGCCGTCAAAATTCACAATCTGTACTGCGTGAAAAATACCCGGCTCGCCGACCAAGTGGCTGCTGGCGAAGTGACGCTCATGGGACGCGAAGATTATGTCCGCACGGTGGTCGATTTTCTTGAGCTCTTGCCACCAAACATGGTCGTGGAACGCATAAGCGGTGACGCCCCCCCCGACTATTTCATCGGTCCTTCATGGTGCCTCGACAAAGCGGCCGTCAAACGAGCCATCGAGGCAGAATTCGTGCGGCGTGATACCTGGCAAGGGAAAAACTGCGAAGGTTAGTGGGTGGCTCCTCACGAATCACGAGTGCGATTAGCACGAATGCTTATTTGAAGAGTTCCAGATTGCTGCCAAAGACAAAGGCAGGAAATTCTTTCTCGCCGATGAGAAAACATTGGTTGCTTGCAGCCAAGGCTCGTGCCGGAGCGGTGAAGCGGCTGTTGGTGATAACTGCCGCCCGGTCGCAGCCGTAGTGGACCTTGCCGGCAACCACTTGCTGCACCGCTTCATTTCCAACGGAGCCGACGTAACCCTTGGCTTGAACGGCGATCATCATCTGGCCGAATCGCACCAAGAGATCGACGCCCTGATCGCCGGTAGTACGGGTCGTCTCGGCACTCGCGCCGAGGGCGTCGAATACTTGAACGAGGTATTGCTCCCATTCCGGGCCGCGCATCGCTTTCCAGTTTTGTTTGAGCAGCAACTCTCGTTTGAGTCGGTCGGATTCCAGCAACTCGTTGATCGTGTTTTTTGTGAGTGAGATTTTTTGCTGGAGAATTGTCGCTTCTTCATCGAGGCGTGTCGCTTCTGCTTGGAACTGGTTTGCAAGAAGTCGTTGGTCCGCAATGAGTTTAGGCAACTCGCTCGTGGCAGGAAATTTGAGCATCACGGCCAACAGCGAGAGTGCGGCAAGCGCCGTGAGCAGCGCCGTGTAGAATTTGAATCCACTGGGCACGCCGACCACCGTCATCGCAATGAAGGCTAGCACCACGGCCGCTGCCGGGCCGACGATTAAGACGCCGAAATTCCAGAGGGAATAACGCTCGGCTGGTTTACGCAAGGAGTAGGCAGCAGAGAGATAAAACGATTTGCGTTTGGCGCATTGGAGCGACTGCTTGGCCAGGCGGGAGCGGTTTTCAACGTCGGCGAGATTCTTGGAAAGCTCCGCGAGGTCGTGCTTGAGGGCATCAATTTGCGCGAGTGTGGACATGGAACTACCTTGTCCAATCTTCAATCTTGAGTTTGGGTACTTGCGAGAAGTCGCGCTCATTTCTCGTAAGGAGAGTCGCTTCGTTGGCCCTAACGATGGCGGCAATTTTGAGATCCATGCTCCCGATGCGGATGCGACTGCGGCGAAACTGTTGATACAGCTCACCTGCACGATCGTCAAAATCAATTACAGGAGTCTGTCGATAATTCTCCAGCTGATTTCTCAGGCGACGATAGCCTTCGACTTGTTGAGCGAGTGATCGCGCACGGGCGATGTATGCCATCCAACCACGGATCTGCTCTTCATAAGTGATGATTGTTGTTGCAACTTCTTGCGACTCATAATCAGCAAGCCGCTCTCTTAATAAGGATGATTCTGCTCCACCCCATTCCAGCAGGCTCATGTGATCGGTATCGAGAATAAACATAGCGACCACAGATTATGAGCCACTTGTTTTCTCGGAACGGCGGAACTGCCTTCCCAGCTTCATTGCCTGCTTGTAAGCCGGGTCACCAGCAAAGGTGCCTGCAATACGTTCCCACCAAGGTGTTGAACTCGTAAGCGAATCAACCTTCTTACGTAGAGTAGCTATTTCTTTTTCCAGTTCAGCAAGACGCTGTTCCGTTTTGGAGTCGGCCATCGTAATTGCCCCGTTTTTTGACACTCTTATTACTCAAACTGAAAACAGATAGGAAATGGCCCGTGATACACGCTAAAAAGCGCGAAACGAAAACCGAGTTTTTCGGAAACTACTTCAGTTTCCCAGGACGCGTCATGCCTGGAAAACAGTGAATAAACGGAGGTTTCGCGAACTTTGGCGTGTTTCGCGGGCCTCTCTCTTTTCAGTTTGAGTTATTATTGTACCACATACCGCGCTTTGGCCGCATATTTCATTGAAACGCGGCTACAAGCTGAGCACTCACGCCCTCCGCGGTTCGAGATGATCGCGGAAGAGGCGGTCGTAGTAGTGATCGTCTTCCTCGTCGATGAGCCATTCGTAGGTCGTCTCCGCGACGGGGATCGTGTACTCAGTCACAACGTCGGTTTCCGAGAGGGTAGGTGTGCGGACCGTTTCTTGTTCGATCCGTTCGACGAAGGGGTAATCGTAGAAATCGACCGGCTCGGGGGCGATCACTTCTTGCACAACGACACGCCGCGGCTTGCGAGACTTTTTGGACTTGGGAATTTCCTCGACGACTTCTTCGACAGTGGCCTCGTCTGGACTGGGTTCATCGGGGATAAGTTCCACGGTTTCGCCAAAGCGATTCGGCAGGCGACGGCAATCGGCATTCAATGTCTTGAACATTTGCCACATGTGTTCATGACAGGTGAAGATCATCACCTGATGCCCGGCGGTGGCGAAATTCATCAGCACTTCGGCAGCGCGTTGCGTGCGGACCGCGTCGAAATTCACCAGCACGTCGTCGAGCACCATGGGGAGCCGCACGCCCCGCTTGGCAAACGTCGAAACCACGGCAAGCCGAATACTCAGGAACAATTGCTCCCGGGTGCCGCGGCTCAGCACTTCGACTTTGAGCGACTGGCCGGCAGAATTCTCAACGAGCAAAATGTCGTCGGCAATCGGCGTCCACACGCGCACGTATTCCCCGCCGGTGAGCCGTGACAGGTAGCCGCTCGCCTCGGCAAGCGTTTCCGGTTGGCGATTCTTTTCATAATGGTGGCGGAGGCGTTCCAGCACACGGCTTACCACGGCATGTTCGCGCCATTCTTGTTTCGCGATCGCGAGTTGCTTTTCAACGCAGCTCAACTCCAGCTGCCGTTCGGCAAGTGAGCGATCCTCGGCGAGAATGCGCTGTTCATGCCGACGCGCGCCCCGTTGATCAACGAGCGATTTGAGCTCGGTTTGTGCCGCTTCGAGTTCTCGTGAGAATTGCTCCCACATGTCGTCGAGTTGGTCGATGTTCTCCGGCGCGAGCAGGGCCGCGAATTTTTCCTCGGAAGCGTGCGTGCCGATGGCGGCGACGATTTCGCGTGAAACGCTTTCGCGCTGGTTGCGCAAATTGCGGGCTTGTTGTTGCTCCTCAATCAGGCGGCGGTAACCGACTTCATCCTCGCAATCGGCGGCGTGGTAGAGAGCCTCGCGGCGGCGGCGTATGCCGACAACCGTACGGCGATGCTCACCCTCTTGGGCCTTGAGTTCCTTGGCCCGTTCGAAAAGCTGCGTTCGGCGTTCGACATCGGAAAGTTGCTTGCGGCGCTCGGCGACCAAGTGCTCCAATTGATCGATAGGCGACGCAATCCCCTTCCCTTCCAGGGAGGGTTTCTGCGCCGATGAATCCGCTATGGCTCCTCCCCTGGGTACCGGGGAGGGGGTTTCAAGCACACAACCGACTTCGAGGGCGAGATCGTGAATGCGGCGCGTGAGCGTTGCGTGTTCGCGTTGCCGGGCCACGATTTCCTCGCGGCGGAGTGCGACTCGTTCTTCGAGATCACCCAGGGCGGCAAAGCGTTCGGCCACGGCGGCGAACCGCAGCGGATCGAGTTTTTCGGAAATGCCGAGGCCCACGAGCTTATTCCGCCAAGCGGTGGTCGCTTTTTCAAGCTGGGACTTGGCCTGTTCGAGTCGCGATTGGGCGGTGGAAACTTCGTGACCGGCCCGTTTGCGTTGGGCCTCGACGGGAAGCATGTTTTCGAGTTCCGCGAGATGCTTTTCCGCGGCTTGCAGTCGCAACACCACCGAACCGTCGGTCAGGGGAAGTTCGGCGTCGAGGACTTCCTTGTCCCGTTCGGCTTCTTCGCGCTGGCGGGTGAGCGATTCCATCTGCCGCTGGCAGGCATCGAGTTTGTCGGCGGCGGCATCTTCGGTAAAGAATTTGAAGATAAACATGAAAATGGTTGCCCCGAGTCCGCCGAGGGCAATCAGACTGCCGTGATTCCCAAGCGGGTTGTTCGGCATCCACAGCCAGAGACCCACCAGGAGCGATCCCAGCACGACCGCGGCAAGGGTCCAACCAAACAGCCAGAGCGGCATCACCTGGTCTTCGAGAAGCTCATGGCTTTGATGTTCGAGATCGATTTCATGGCTGCGGGCTTGTTCGAGCCGTTGTTCCACTTGCAAGCGACGGCGCAGGCGGGCCACCAGATCGCTCGCTTCTTCCAGATCCATCGGCAAGCCATGCGACTCGCCACCGACGATGGCCGAGTCGATGCGAACCTTGAGGGAACGCTCATTCTCCGCTAGCGAATCGACTTCACGGATAGCAGAGTCGACTTTTTTCTGCGCGGCTTGAATGTCATCGAGCAGCGGTTCGAGACTTTCAAATTCGGCCGAACTAAATTGCTTGAGATGGTCGCTCTTGGCAATGCCCAGGGCCGATGCGAGCCGCTCTTGTTCGTTGGTGAATCGCTTTTGGAGATCCTTGGCCTCGGTGTCGAGATCATCGATCTGCCGGTCGAGCGAAATGAGCCAATCGCGTTGTTCGCCGAGGGCGTCGATGCGAGAGGCGTTCTGCACCAGGAGTTCGTTGATGCCGAGCCGCTCGGTTTCTTCACGAAGTTGACGGCGTTGACCTTCGAGGATGTCGGCCTCGCGCTGGTGTTCCTCGAGCTTGCGATTGAGGGCATCGAGTCGGGCGGCGGCATCGTCGGGGAGTTGAATCGTGTTATTGAACTGTTGAAGTTGGGAGGTGAGCTTCGCCCGCCGTCGCCAATTTTCTTTGAGGCCCACGGCGATTTCTATGGTGCGGGCACGATGCTCGTGCTCGGCGACTTTTGCTTCTTGGGCGAGAATCTCGGCGTCGAGTTCTTCGATGCGAATCGCCAGTTGCGACCAACGTCGATTCTGCTGCGAGAGTTGGCTGACCTCGCCCCTCAAAACTTCGCGGCGGGTGAGAAGTTGCGCGATTAGCGAATCCTGTTCGCATCCCGAGAGCAGATTCTTTCGTGTTGTCCGCAATCCCTGAATCACGTCGTACAAGCAGACGCGGTCGAGGCCCGAGGTGAGCCGATAAAGCCATTCGGCGGCTTGGGTGTCGGTGAGGGTGGCGAGCTGCTGGATTTCGCCGAGTCCGAGGGCGAAGATGTTTTCGTAAGTTTTTTCGTCAACCCCCGCGAGTGCGTCACGCAAGAGCCGATCACCGGTCGCGTGACCCGCTTCGTCGATGATGGTGACGAGACCCAAGTCGTCGTTGCCCCGGTCGGCGATGCGGGTGACGTGCAGAGCTTGGCCGTCCTCGGTAATGCGAAGCGAACCGCCGGGACGGCCGCCATTGATCGGCGGCAGATAACGACTGCGGCGCTTGGGCGAAACGCCGTAGAGCACCCCGCGCATAAATTGCATCAGCGTCGTCTTGCCGGCTTCGTTGGGGCCGTAGAACGCGGTGAGTTGCGGCGAAAGGCCACCGAGCTTCAGGTCGTGCCATACGCCAAAGCCGTCGATATGTACTTCGGTGATTTTCATGATGTCATTCCCGGCGACTCGTTGAGTCGCGGCTCAAGAAAATGTCATCCTGAGGGAGCCTAAGCGACTGAAGGATCTGGCTTGCAGTATCTCCACGTAATGAATACGTGAAATGATAGAACCCAGATTCCTCAAGTCGTGCTATTGTACTTAGGCTTGGCCTTTCGGAATGACAGTCTTCTGTTTGCATGATTTATAAACTCATATTATTCCCAGTCAGTACTTCTTCGCCGTCCATGAGGTCGACGCCCAATTTCGAGGCGGCCCAGAGGAGTTGGGCGCGTTCTTCCGGCTCAGCCACGGCAACTTCCGCAAATTGCGTCTCGCAAAATTCCGCGGGGAGAAATTCCTCGAGGGCGAGATCAATCGTGGGGTCTTCTTCCAACTTGCGGAAATCGCGGAGCAAGTCGCCCATGATCGTTTCTTCGTCGACCCATTCCTGCGGCACGTCGAGCGGCGAGTCGCACTCGATGGCCACGGTCCAGACCCCCGGCTTGTGTTTGGCAAAACGTTCGCGCAAGACTTCGACCATCTTGTCGCTGATACCGCCCGTGCGAATATGATTGAGCACACCACCACGGCCGCTAATATGCCAGGTGATCAATAGCTCGCTGCCGTGATGCTTGGTTCGCAGTTTGCCGATCCGCTCTTCGATTTGCAGGAGGAGCGCGTCTTCGTCGGTGCCGGCGGTGATTTCGACTTCCTCGGTGAGCCAGCGGACGGCATCGGTGGCGACGAAATTGGTTTTCACGTTCCCCGCGTCATCGACAAACACGACGGTGCAGCCGCGCGGGCCGGTCTCCTCGGGGCTGCGGCCTTGGGGGGTACCGCAATAATGGGCGATCCCCGGCGACTGGTCGACAGTTTGCCGTTGATGCTGCCCGCCGAGCGCCATGTAATCGACGCGATCTCCCTCGGCCCCGGCTGACGCCGCCGTGCCGTAGGCGACGCCGATGGTGAACAGCCCCAGGGCATCGTGATGGAAACCGCTGTCATCGGGGGCAACACCGGGGGTGCGGCTGATCCCCTGGATTCGAGCGACGGGGACGCCATCGCGGGTGAGTTCGAGATTTTCCACTCGACCGACAGGAAAAATATGGACATTGGTGGGCAGCTTGGCACAGGCGGGCCAGGAGTCGGCGGCATCCACCTCGCCACACGCCCAATAGACGGGAATCCCATGGTCGGCGAGCCGTTGGAACTGTTCGTGAAGGAAGACCACCGCCCGTGGACCGGCGAGTTCGCAATTCAGCAAATCGCCCGAGAGCAACAACGCGTCGGCATTCTCGGAGAGTGCGGTTTCGAACACCTGCCGTGCGGCCTGGAATGGGGCCTCAAGGAACAGCTCGCGCAGGGGGGCGGGGACCTCGGCCACGCCACCCAACGGGCGTTCGAGGTGAAAATCGCTGGCATGAACGAAGCGAAGCGGGGATTGCGACATCGGTGCCTCCTTGCGGCCGACGGGAAAGTGGTCACGGATTTGCGGTCCGGCGGCTGAGTCTACCCCGGATCGCTGATTTCACCAACTTCAGCTTGCCGTGAATCGTGGGGCATGTTTCCAGCATGTCGAATTGAAAGGCAGGCAAGATGCCCGCCCCACGCACGGGACTTTAACTTGACAAGACCCGCTGTCGTGAGGCAGAATCCGCGCCTACAATTAAAGGCCCGTCATAAAACGGGTTAGGTCGTTTTTGCCGACCGTGAACATCGAGAGCATATAAGTAGTCAAATTTCGAACGAGAGCAATAGGTGGAAGAGATGGGCTTGGGATTGCTAGCATCGCGGAGAGCGGCCGACGGCGGCAGCGCCGATTGTGAAGGGGGCGAGCCGTGGCTCCAAAAGTGGAGCGCGAGGTTGCCAGCCGGTTTGGTCGCGGAGATGGACGATCCTTTCGACGATTTCGACGACGACGATTTCGATGATGATTTCGACGACGACTTCGAGGAAGATTGGGAGGATGATCTGACCGAAGATGAGGAGTTCCCCGACACCTTCGATAGCGATGACGACGCGGATGCCGATGGCGATTCGCCGTTCAGCGACGATCCCGACTTTGATGATGAGTAGTTTTGTTTACAGGAGGCAGCAGAGGAAGCAGAGGTAGGTTTGTCATCCCGAGGGAGGCTCGCCGACCGAGGGATCTGGGTTACTCCCGAGTACGTCCTCTGGTCCGTGTTCAGGGTGAAGCCAGATTCCTCCAGTCGCGCCATAATCAATTAGAGTTGGCCTGTCGGAATGACATGAAATAAAAACTCTGCGATCTCCTGTTAACCATTCTTGGGTGCGATCTTGCGAGAGCAATTGTGCGTCACATCCTTGACCCTTTGAACTATCGCAGGCACCATGTTTCCCACGCTTGATAAAAACGAGAGCTTTCCGGAGCGCGAGCTCGCCGTCGGTGCGTTTTGGAAAGAGCGCGAGATTTATCATAAGTCGCTCGCCGCGCGCGAGGGGGCCCCGTCGTTCGTATTCTATGAAGGCCCCCCCACGGCCAATGGCATGCCCCACCCGGGGCATTGCCTGACGAGGGCGATCAAGGATTTGTTCCCCCGCTACAAAACGATGCGCGGCTTCCGCTGCGAACGCAAGGCGGGCTGGGACACACACGGTCTGCCGGTCGAGGTGGAAGTCTGCAAGGAGATGGGAATTCACTCGAAGGAAGAAATCGAAGCCTTCGGGATCGAACCCTTCATTCAAAAATGCCAAAAAAGCGTGTGGCGATACATGCAGGAGTGGCGACGGCTCACCGAGCGACTCGGCTTTTGGGTCGACCTCGACGCAGCGTATGTCACCTATCACCAAAGCTACGTCGAGAGCGTGTGGTGGAGCCTCAAGACGCTGTTCGATCGTGGGCTCTTGTACCGCGGCCACAAAATCGTGTGGTGGTGGGCTCAGGGCGGGACGGCACTTTCGGCAGGCGAAGTGGGGCAGGGCTATCGGCAGGTGGCTGATCCGAGTGTGTATGTGAAGTTTCCGTTGCCGCCGGCGAAGGGGCTTTGGGAGGATGGGTATCTTTTAGTTTGGACGACAACCCCCTGGACTTTACCAAGCAATCAATTTGTAGCCATAAATCCAGCGATTGAATACGCGACTGCTGATGATCCTGAATCCAACGAATCATTCATAATTGCAGCCGATCTAGTGCAGGCAATTGCGGAAAAGACTAAGCGAAAGCTCGTCATTCGCGGCAATACGGCTAGGGGTGAGGAGCTACTGCATCTATTTGAGAGAACTCAATACGCACCTCCGTTCAATAGACAAGAAC
>JBGTEU010000712.1:0-1533 GCA_041747595.1 Bythopirellula sp. | reverse complement strand
GTTCGATCTCTTAGTCCGCAAGGCGGCGGGAATTCACAAGCCGCATTTTGAGTTGGTCCATTATCGCACGAGCGTCGTCAACCGCAGCGGAATTCCCACCACCGAGGCCACAGTCAAATTGTTGATCGATGGCCAAGTTCGCCACGAAGTCGCCGAAGGGGACGGCCCCGTGAACGCCCTCGACGCGGCACTTCGCAAGGCGCTCAATGGTTTGTTCCCAAGCTTGAACGAAATGCAGCTCGTCGATTACAAAGTGCGGGTCATCAACTCCGACGCCGCCACCGCCGCAAGCGTTCGCGTGGTCATCGAGAGCCAGGACGACACCGGAACCTGGGGCACCGTGGGCGTCCACGAAAACGTGATCGAAGCAAGTTGGCAGGCCCTGATCGACAGCATCGAGTACAAGCTCTGCAAGGACGAGCGGGTTTAACCGGCAGTGTTGTATTGCCGGAACCGTCTAGGCCACCATGTCGCGGAAATGTAGAATGAAGCTATGGTCATCACCCTAACAAACTTGCCCGCCGAGATAGAAGAAGCCCTCCATCGCAAAGCTGCCGAGGAAGGCAAGACCGTTGACCGCGTGACGCTTGATGTTTTGGCTCGTGGCCTAGGCGTGCTGTCGCCGAGAACCGGAGATAATATTCCTGTTGTTGATGCACCACTCGATTCCAACACAAACGGCGGATCGAAGTCCGAACCGCTCGATGCGAGCAAGACGACCTACACGAAAAATGAGTTCGGAGCAATTCTCGTCCGCCCGGCGACTACCGATGCCGCGGGCAATCCGTTGCCGAAGAAACGTGACTTGTCAGACCTCGCAGGTCAGCATTTGATTGACGATGATATGCGAAAAATCTTCGAAGAGCAGCGCCAGATTGATCCCGAGCTTTGGAAATAATGGCCTGCACTAATGCGACTGATCATTGATACGAATCGCTACTCAGACTTGGACTCGGGAAATCCAGAAGTATCTAGTCGCCTTCAAGAAGCCGAGGAGTTGTGGCTCCCATTGGTTGTTCTGGGCGAATTGAGAGCAGGCTTCCTTGGCGGTAACAGACTCGACGAGAATTTACTTGCTCTTGAACGCTTCCTCATGCGGCCCAGGACTGCCATCTTGCTGCCAGACGTTGACACAACCGTGTTCTATGCTGAGATTTTTAATGCCCTGAAGAAGCAAGGCACACTCATACCGACCAACGACATTTGGATTGCGGCTCAAGCCATGCAACATGATATGACGCTTGATTCGCGGGACGATCATTTTAAGCGTGTCCCTGGCCTTCAACTCGTGGAGTGAACCCCGCGATCTCTGCGCCTCCGCGTGAAAACCCATTTTTGAACAATCATGCCAACCGACACGATGTCCAATTTAAAAGACTTGCCCGCTCAGTATGACCACGCAGCGGCACAGGAAAAGTGGTATCCCTACTGGGAAAGCAAGGGCTACTTTCATGCCGAAGCCAACGATTCGCGGCCGCCCTACTGCGTCGTAATTCCGCCCCCCAACGTCACTGGCGCGTTGCACCTGGGTCA
>JBGTEU010000711.1:0-3781 GCA_041747595.1 Bythopirellula sp. | reverse complement strand
CCATTTGCCAGCATTGTTGCCGCATGAGCGGTTGACCTTGCCAGAAGTGGGGCGAAGTGAGATTATCCGCCGGCCTTAAAACTGCCCGATATGCCGTCATTGCTAGGAATTAGAGCATGAAGTTGACGATTGATACCACCGCCGGGACGCTCACCGAAATTCACGGCCAGCAGCGCACCTTGGATCTCTACTCGCCGGAAGCATTCAACATTCTCTCCCGGGAATGGTTGCGGATCGGATGGGATCAAAAATATCCCTACACTTTTTCGTGGCTGGGGCGGCCAATCATCCAGCTCCCCGAGGACATGATCCGCACGCAGGAAGTGATCTACCGGCTCAAGCCCGATGTGATTTTGGAAACAGGCGTCGCGCATGGTGGGTCGCTTGTGTTTTATGCAAGTCTTTGCAAGGTGATGGGACGGGGCCGCGTGATCGGCGTCGACGTCGAGATTCGTCCCCACAACCGCAAAGCCATCGAAAGCCACGAACTTTCCTCCTACATATCGCTCATTGAAGGGGATTCGGTGGGTAAGGAAACGCTCGACAAGGTTCGCGCGTTGATCAAGCCCGAGGAGCGCGTGCTTGTGATTCTCGATTCGTGTCACACGAAGTCGCACGTCCGGGCCGAACTCGATGCCTATCATTCGCTGGTGCCGCTGGGTTCGTACATCGTTGCGACCGATGGCATCATGAAGCTTGTACATGACGTACCGCGTGGTAATCCCGATTGGAAGGAAGATCACCCTGAGGCGGCTGCCGTCGAGTTTGCGGGTGAACATCCCGAGTTCAAGCTGGAACAGCCGGAGTGGATGTTCAATGAAAGTCCACTTTCCGACAACGTGACGCATTGGCCTAGTGCGTGGCTGCGTCGCGTGGCATAAGGGGGTATGCAACTTGAATGTGAACCACTCTCGCTGCCCGGTGTGTGACAATCGCGATCCCGTGAGAACGGTGGAGCGCGCGCAGTTGCCGGCGATGCAGAACTACGTGTATCGCACCACACAAGCTGCCCATGCGGTTCAGCCAGGGAAGTTTTCATTGGCCGTCTGCGAGCGCTGCGGCTTTGGTTTCAATGCCGAATTCGACACGGAACTACTTACATACGATCGCGGCTACGACAACAGCGTTCCCTCGGCGGCGATGGGTGCTTACTACGAAAGCCTCGCCGACTATCTGAATGCGACTTATTTGCATGGCGATGGCTTGATCGTCGACGTCGGTTGTGGCAAGGGAACATTCTTGCAAACGCTTTGCCGCAAGTATCCACAAGTGCGGGGCTTGGGAATCGATCCAAGTTACGAAGGATCGCTTGAAGAAAACGACGGCCAATTGCGATTCATCCGGGACTTTTTTTCGGCGGATCAGTTTATTGAGCAGCCAAGCTTAGTGATTTGCCGGCATGCGTTGGAGCATATCGAACGGCCGGTCGCGTTCCTCGCATCATTGCATGCGGCGCTCAAAGCCTTTCCGAACGTGCCGATTTTCGTTGAAGTCCCCGACCTTGATTGGATTCTGCGAAACGAAGCGTTCTGGGATTTCTGCTACGAGCACTGCAATTATTTCACACGCGAAAGTCTGAGAGGGACCGCGGAACGTGCTGGTTTTCATGTCAATCGCGTGCAAACGGCTTTTGGAGATCAATATCTATGGCTTGAAGGTGCGCTGACAACGGCAAGAGTTTCCAAAGAGACTGACTACAACGGGCTGGGATTGGTGCACAAAGCCACTCAGTATGTGCGGCGAGAAAGTTCGCTTGTTGAAAATGCAAGACGGCAGCTCGCCGAGTTCAAAAGAAAGAATTATCGCAACGTCCTGTGGGGGATGGCGACCAAGGGGACGCTCTTTTCGTATCTCGTAGATCCGCAGGGCACTCTGATCGATAAGCGGATCGACATCAACATTAACAAGCAGGGCTGCTATACGCCACTGGTGGGGCAGCGTATCGACTCACCAACGACGCTCGCTGAGTTTCGTTCAGAATCTGTTGCGGTGGTGGTCATGAATGAAAACTATAGCAGCGAAATTCTAACAACATGCCGGACGCTGGGGATCGAACCGACGCTCGTTAACGCGGCTTGCCAAGCAATCTCTTCGCGACAAGCCGCTTAACCCGGAACAAATTAGATAACTTATGAAAGGTATAGCATGTCAAACCTCTTAAGAAGTGTTCTGAAACGAACAGGGGCCATGTCGAAGAATAAAGGTGCGATTGCCGCTATCGATAAGCGAATTACGTACAACTCGGATGGACTAGCATGCATTCATAACACCGACTTTCTCCAGGAAAAGCAATTCCAAAGGTCGTATCTAGCGGGGGTTTCCACGCCGCACAGCTTTGGACCCGATCTCCATATGGAGTGGCGCGTGTGCGTCGCGTTGTGGGCAGCACAAGTGGGCAAGAACTTGGAGGGCGATTACGTCGAATGCGGTGTTAACTCAGGCATACTGTCTCGCGCGATTATGGAGTACCTCGACTTTGCGAAGATGTCCGACAGACAATTCTTCTTATTGGATACGTTTTGCGGCATTCCATCAGATGACGGCCCTGAAAAGAGAATCCGACAGATAAACAGGGTCTATCCAGATATATACGAAGAGGTAGTTAACACGTTTGCACTCTTCCCAAATGCGAAGCTTGTACGAGGACGTATTCCTGGAACACTGTCAGAAATTAAGTCGACCAAGATTTGTTATTTGTCGATTGATCTGAATGTGGCTGCTCCCGAACTTGCGGCGGGCGAGTATCTATGGCCGCGGATGGTTTCTGGCGCGGTGATTCTGCTCGACGATTATGGCTGGGCCGGGCATGAGGAACAGAAAATCGGATGGGACGAGTTTGCACGCGAAAGAAATGTTCCATTGCTGCCGCTACCCACGGGGCAGGGAATTATTATCAAGCCGTAAAAACGATACCAATTAGCAGAAACTCGACTTATGATCGAACTGTCCGCCAAAACTATCCACGCCATTCGGCGGCTCATTTACCGCTTCAAGAACCGTCAGCTCCCGGCCATTCAGGGAGGCCATAGCGCGTTCGGCCAGGATTTGTTTGTCGCCGAGCTACTCAATTCGAAACGCCAAGGTGTCTTTGTCGACATTGGCGCCAACGATGGTGTTTCGATCAGCAACACGCTCTATTTTGAAAAAGAGCTAGACTGGTCCGGGATTGCCATCGAACCAATGCCGCGAATTTTCGAGCAGCTGACACAAAATCGCAAGTGTCACACGGTCAACGGCTGCATCGCGACCACATCGGGAACAGCAAAATTTGTCGAGATCGTGGGCGGCTCAAACATGCTGAGCACGTTGGAGAGCAACAATGCGGGGCTGACGGCCCGACGGATTAGAAAGAATCTTAAACGCACGAACTCGGTGGCTCACACGATCGAGGTCTCGTGTTTCACGTACGCCGACGTGCTGAAAAAGTTTGGATTGAATCACGTCGACTTCTTGAGCGTCGATACCGAGGGTGGCGAACTCGCGATTCTCGAAAGCATCGACTTTGATGCGACGCCCGTTTCCATCATTTCGGTGGAAAACAATTACAGCACCAGTGGCGTGCAACGCTTTCTTGAGCAGCAAGGTTTCTTGTTTTTGGGTGCGTTCCAGCACGACGAGATCTACATGTTCGGCGGAGCCGGCTTGAGAAACGTCGTAGCCAAACAGGCGGCATAGCGAGCCACTAATTGACAAGACTTTCGTAAAGCTGCATTTCGCGCTCCATGGCAGATTGCTTGTCGAAATCATTTGACGCCACCGGTGGTGGAATGATTCCCTTGTA
>JBGTEU010000710.1:0-5648 GCA_041747595.1 Bythopirellula sp. | reverse complement strand
ATCGTTTTCCGTGGCGTTCCACAGCCGAGCGTTGACCGCGCCGCTGCGATCCGAGAGATCGACTTGCAAATAGAGATTGCCATTGCGGTTGGGGCGGAGTTGCTTCTCCGAGGCGAGAAACACCTGGCTCACGGGTTCATTATGACCGAGTTGGCTGACAAAACGACGTTCAACGGAAGACATGTTTCAGTTTCTAAGTAATTGCGTGAGAATAGCCGCGATTCGACGAATCGCAGGGAATCGATAATCTTACCAAATTCCCCGGTGCCTCGCCGGGGGGCAAACGGTGCGATTTTCGCGGGCCCGTGATTCGATTAGAATGCGGAACCCGTTTGCACTATTTCCCCAGCGATACGTCGTATCGCGGCTAATGCACCTACTCACTTACTCACGCTTCCCACTATGGCCGCCCCCAAATCCGCGATTACTCCCACCCGTGCCGAAAACTATCCCGAATGGTATCAGCAGGTCGTCAAGGCGGCCGACCTGGCCGAGAACTCCGACGTGCGAGGCTGCATGGTCATCAAACCCTGGGGCTATGCCGTCTGGGAAAATATCCAGCGCCGACTCGACGCGATGTTCAAAGCCACCGGGCATGAGAACGCGTATTTCCCGCTCTTCATTCCGATGAGTTTTTTGGAAAAAGAGGCCGAGCACGTCGAGGGCTTTGCCAAGGAATGCGCCGTGGTGACGCACCATCGGCTCGAACCCGACGGCAAGGGAGGTTTGCAACCCGCCCCCAGCGCGAAGCTGGAAGAGCCGCTGATCGTGCGCCCCACAAGCGAAACCATCATCGGTGCCACGTTCGCCCGTTGGGTGCAGTCGTACCGCGACTTGCCGATTCTCATTAACCAATGGGCCAACGTCGTCCGCTGGGAACTCCGCACGCGAATGTTTTTGCGGACCACGGAATTTTTATGGCAAGAGGGGCACACCGTGCATGCCACCGCCGAAGAGGCGCAGGCCGAGACTCGGCAGATGCTCGAGGTGTATGCCACCTTCGCCGAAGGGGCGATGGCGATGCCGGTGATCAAAGGGGAAAAGACCGCCTGCGAACGTTTCCCCGGCGCGGTTGCCACTTACAGCATCGAAGCCCTGATGCAAGACCGCAAAGCACTGCAGGCGGGAACCTCGCATTTTCTCGGCCAGAATTTTGCCAAAGCTCAAGAGATCAAATTTCAAAGCGAAGCGGGCGAACTCGAATACGCCTGGACCACGAGCTGGGGCGTGTCGACGCGCTTGATCGGCGGGCTGATCATGACGCACTCCGACGACGATGGCTTGGTGCTGCCGCCGAAACTCGCCCCCGCGCACATCGTGATGTTGCCCGTCTATCGCAACGACGAAGAACGCGCGGCCGTGCTGCCGTATTGCGAGTCGCTGAAAGCGGAGCTTACCGCCGAGAGTTACGACGGCGAACCGATCCGCGTGCGGATCGACGTCCGCGACCTCCGCGGCGGCGACAAGAAATGGCAGTGGATCAAGAAGGGGGTGCCGCTGATCGTGGAAGTCGGCCCCCGCGACATCGCCAACGGCAATGTCATGGTGAAACGCCGCGACTTAGAAGGCAAGGGCGAACCCATCGCCCGTGGTGAGTTGATATCCACCGCGGCCAGCCGCTTAGCGGCCATCCAACAAAACCTTTTCGACCGCGCCGCCAAACTCCGCACCGAGTCAACCATCTACATCGACTCGCTCGCCAAGTTCGAAGAATACTTCGCCGAGACCGCCCCCGGCGGGTTGGCGTATTGCCATTTCGTCGACAGCGAAGTGATGGAAGCGAAGCTCAAGGAACTCAAATGTACGGTCCGCTGCGTGCCGATTGATGCCCCCGAAGAATCGGGCAAGTGCATCTTCACCGGCGCGGCGAGCACGAAGCGCGGGGTGTTCGCGAAGGCGTATTGATCCCCGGATTCCCGGACCGCGTTGCGGGTCCGGCTAAGGTTTTTTTTAGAAATTTCTTGCATTTGCTCGCTTGGCAGTTATAGTATACGGAAGTTCACTATAACCCCAGGAATTCGTGGAGGAACCGCAAATGCCCTGCTTCCTCTTCACCTACCACGGCTATGGCACGTGGCTGCCAAATAGATCGCGTGGTTACGTCAAGCGAGGTCAAGGCATCCTGCCGCCCGATGAACACATGCACCGTTTGTACACCGAATCGATGACCGAAACAATCGTTTGCTTTAATGGCGAAATCCAGCTTGAGCTAATACGGGCCGCGCTAGAGGCCGCACCCCATCAACGCTTTGAGCCGTACTACATCGCTACTGATAGTTCACACTTACATGTCCTGTTGGGCTGGCGGCACAGCAAGCGAAGCGTTCTCCTTCGCAGTCAACTCAAATGGTCACTTACTCGTGCCCTCAATCTCAAATATGAGCATCGCAAATGGCTTGCGGATAAGGGGAACTGCAAGCAAGTGAAGGATCGACAACACTTCGATTACTTGCGGAACGTTTATCTACCCAAGCATAATGGCTGGAAGTGGCAACCTGAACGTGGGTTGTTCAAGTAATCTAATCCCGGATCGCGTTGCGAACCGGCTAAGCCATTCCCCAGCCGGATCGCAACGCGATCCGGGAATAACCTATGGCCACCCCCACCCCTCCCCATCCCGTGCTTCTACTCGTCGCCGCCAGCAGTCGTCACGACGGCGCGCTCCAGTGGGCCCAGGAAAAAATCGCCGCAGAGTTTGGCCCGCTCGGCGCCGTGAGTCCCGCCTTTGATTTTACGGAAACCGACTACTACACGGCGACGATGGGCACCGACCTCAAAAAGCAATTTGTCGTCCCCGCGCAGCCAATCGATCCCGGCCGACTCGCCGCGATCAAGCGGCTCACCAACCAATGGGAAATCGACTACGCCGCGGCGGCGGGTCACCCCGAGCCACGGCCCTTGAATTTAGACCCCGGTTATCTCACGCTCGCCAAGTTGGTGCTCGCCTCGACCAAAGATCACGCCCACAGAATTTATCTAGCCGACGGCATCTACGCCGAGGTGACGCTCAATTACCGCGGCAAACAGTGGCAACCGTTCGACTGGACCTACCCCGATTATCGCCGCGAGGATTTTCAAGAATTCTTCACGAATTGTCGCAACTTGCTGAAATAATTTAGCCGCGGAGCTTGCTCCGCGCTCTTGTCTGATCGAAAGCGGGCGGAAATTGACGCATCGGTTGCGCTCGCGCTACAATGGATGAATGCATTCGGTTCGCAATTCTTGGAAGCTCCCCCATGAAAACTGTATTCGGCATCGTGTTCTTTTCTGCCTTGGCAGGCATCGGCCTGGGGACCGCTCTGGGCTACATCGAAGCTCGCCTCCCCGCCGAGATCGCGACGCCGGATATTTCCCCCGCCGAAGCGGTTCCTCCCACCATTCGGGGCCCGTTGGCTAAAAGCCCGGAAACGACCTTTAACTTCGGCCGCATCGAACGCGGCACGTCGATGAAGCACGCGTTCAAGATTCGCAACGTCGGCGATGCACTCCTTAAAGTCGAAGTGGTCAGCACCACCTGCAAATGCACCGTGGGTGATCTCGGGAAAAACGAGATTCCCCCCGGCGACGAAACCGACGTTCTGTTGGAATGGACCGCCAAGACCCCGCCCGGCCCGTTTCGGCATGGCGCGACGCTCAGCACCAACGACCCCACCACCTCGCGGATTGAATTGGTCGTCGAAGGAGAGGTCGTCGAGTCGACGACGCTCCAGCCGGCCGAGTTGCTTTTTGGAACGGTCTCGACGCACGCGGCTAAATCGGTTCCGACGCTGCTCGTCTCCAATCTCGAAGAAGAAGTAAAAATCCTTCACCATGAATTCAGCGATTCCGAAGTCGGCAAGAATTTGGACATCGAGATCACGCCCGTCGAGAAATCGCAGCTTCACATACCGGGGGCACTCAGCGGCGTCAGGGTGACCGCCACCTATCGTCCTGGAAAATCGCTTGGTCCGTTCTTCACGTGGCTCACGCTGGAAACGAATCTCGAAAAGGCCGAGAAGCTCACCGTCCCCGTCTCGGGAACCGTGGTGGGCGACATCTCGGTGTTCGGCCCCGGATGGACTCCCAGCCAAGGGGTGCTGCGGGTTGGGTCCGTGTCGGGCAGGGAAGGCAAGCGCGTGCGACTCAACCTGGCCGTCCGTGGCGAACATGCGCTCGGGACGAAGCTGGAAGTTGCTAGCGTCGACCCCACGGAACTCCTAGTATCGCTCGGCGAGCCGAAGGAAATGGGACCGCAGTTGCTTCACGTGCCGCTCGTGTTGGAAATCCCCGCGGGGACAAGACCGATGGTCCGCATTGCTAAACTCGCCGGTGAGGAAGACCACACGAACAAAGGCGACGGCGTGGTGCTGCTAAAAACCACCCATCCCGACACGAGCGAAGTCCGTTTACTCGTGCGGTTTTCCGTGGAATAATCGCGGTCGTTTGAAAACTCCTCGGCTGCAGTGCCAGCAAGTGCGCTGGCCGATGTTCGGCCAAAACGCTACGATTCCATGCTTATATGTGACTCTTCCCTATCGGACAACTGACATCAGCAACTGGGCGAGCAAACATGCGGTTTAAGGCGGAACAACACCAGTCGAGGCGATTAATGGGAGTGGCACTGCTGCTCGCGGTGCTTGCCCTCTCCAGCGTGCTCTGGGCGGCGGATTCCGGCGGCTACAAAACTCCCGCCGAGCGCGAAGCGCAAATTGCCGACGCGATTCATAAAAATGGCGAGATCTTCGTCGATTGGCCCAAGCCGCAACTCGCGATCGTCTTCTCGGGTGACATGGACGGCTATATCGAGCCGTGTGGTTGTGCGGGACTCGACAACCAACTCGGCGGCCTCAAGCGGCGGCATACGCTGCTCAAACAATTCGCCGCCGACGGCTGGAATCCCGTCGCTCTCGACATGGGGGGCCTTGTGAAGCGCACCGGTCCACAACAGGAAATCAAATATCGATTCGCGCTCGGTGCGCTCATTCAACTGGGTTACGATGCGGTCGCGTTCGGCGTGAAAGACTTGCAGCTTTCCAGCGAAGCGATTTTGTATGCCCTCGCCAACATCGAACCCGACACGAATCCGCTCGTCTCGGCGAATCTCGATTTTTACGGCATGAACAAACCGTTCGAGGTGATCGAGGCGGGCGGCAAAAAAATCGGCGTCACCGCGGTCATGGGGGAGAAGTATCGCCAGGAACTTGTGGCCTCCGGCGAGTTTGAAATTTCCGACCCCGTCGCAGCTATCACGAAAGTGCTGCCGGAGATCGAGGCAAGCAACTGCGACCTGAAAATTCTGATGGTGCATGGCGATGCCAAGGAAGCGACCGAAATCGCTCGGCAATTTCCTCAGTTCGATTTCGTCGGCACGACCGGCGGCGCGGAAACCCCGCCAGACCGTTCACGGGCCGTCGAGGGAGTCGAACCCTATTTGATCGAGGCGGGCC
The DNA here is from genome assembly GCA_041747595.1 of Bythopirellula sp. GTDB lineage: Bacteria > Planctomycetota > Planctomycetia > Pirellulales > Lacipirellulaceae > Bythopirellula. Next base: position 222 of record JBGTEU010000710.1, on the reverse strand, counting down.
GCAAGGGTCAGTATGTGATCGTCATCGGCGTGTACGACAACCCCGACGAGCCGTTTAAGTATCAGCGCGTTCCCTTGGATCATCGCTTTCTCGATTCCCCCGAGATGCAACAGTTGCTCGTCAATTATCAGCAGGAACTCGAAAGCACCACGCTCGCGGGGTTGGGCCTGACGGGAATCAAGCATCCCGACGATTCCTTCGCGGGGAGTGCCGTCTGTGCCG
>JBGTEU010000709.1:0-2327 GCA_041747595.1 Bythopirellula sp. | reverse complement strand
CCGACCAAGTCTGATCTGGTGAGCGGAGCCGATATTCTCGTCCAATCATTGGTCAATCTGGGGGTCGAGCAGATTTTTGCCTATCCGGGTGGGGCGAGCATGCCGTTGCACCAGGCGCTCACGCGATTCAGCGACAAGCTCCGCACGATTCTGCCGCGTCACGAACAGGGGGGCGCGTTTGCCGCCCAAGGCGTGGCCCGCAGCACCGGCAAGGTGGGCGTTTGCATGGCCACCAGCGGACCGGGCGCCACGAATCTCGTGACGGCCATTGCCGACGCCAAGCTCGACAGCATTCCGCTCCTGGCGATCACCGGCCAGGTTCCCACGAGCGTCATCGGCAGCGATGCCTTTCAAGAAACGCCGATCGTCGAAGTCTGCCGCGGGATCACCAAGCATCACTATTTGGTGACCGACGTGAACGATCTCGCCCGCGTGGTGCGCGAGGCTTATGTCATTGCCACGACGGGTCGCCCCGGGCCCGTGCTGATTGATATTCCCAAGAACATACAAAACTCGATGTGTGTTCCCGATTACGAATCGCCGCTGAACTTGCCCGGCTACAAAATTGAGAATCCACGGGCCAGGCCCGAGCAAATCAATCAAATCGCGGCGGCCATCAAGCGGGCCAAGCGGCCGATTCTCTACGCGGGGGGGGGCATCGTGACGGCCGAGGCGAGCGACGCCCTGCGGCTGTTGGTGAAAAAGACCGGAATACCGGTCACCACCACCGTTATGGGGCTGGGGATTTACCCGTCGACCGATGCGCTGGCGCTCGACATGCTCGGCATGCACGGCAGCGTTTATGCTAATTTGGCCGTCGACGAAGCCGACCTATTAATAGCGCTCGGAGTGCGATTCGATGACCGCGTCACCGGCAAGGTGGAAGAGTTCTGCAAGCACGGCAAGATTATTCACGTGGATATCGACGCCTCGGAACTCAACAAGAATAAAGTCGCTCACATCCCCGTGTGTAGCGACGTGAAGTTTGTCATGGACGAGTTGAACAAGATTGTCGAAGCCCCCGAGGATATTTCCGACTGGGTCGCCCAATGCAAACAGTGGAAGGCCGAGGAGCCGTTCAAGTTCGATAAGAGTTACCCCGGCATCTTGCAGCAATCGGCGATTCACAAATTGTGGGAAATGACTCGCGATCTCGACCCGATCATCACGGTGGGGGTGGGTCAGCACCAAATGTGGGCCGCCCAGTTCTACAAGTTCGACAAACCGCGGCGTTGGCTCTCCAGCAGCGGCTTGGGGACGATGGGTTTCGGGCTTCCCGCGGCCATGGGGGCCCAGGCGGCTAATCCAGGTCGGCTCGTGATCGACATCGACGGCGACGGCAGCTTCCAGATGAACATTCAGGAGCTCGCCACCTGCTTCTGCGAGAAGCTGCCCGTGAAGGTGCTGCTCTTAAACAATCAACATCTCGGCATGGTGATGCAGTGGGAAGACCGCTTCATGCAGGGGAACCGTGCCCACACGTTCCTCGGGCCGATCGATAGTCCCGAAGCGACTGGCCAGGGAGACGGCCTGGGACCCAAGGAGCGTTATCCCGATTTTGTGAAGATCGCCCAAGGCTACGGCTGCGGTGCGGCATACGTAAAAGATAAGGGAGACTACGAAGCCGCCTTGCGCGAGATGATTGCCCACGACGGGCCGTACGTGCTCGACGTGGAAGTCCCCTACCAGGAACACGTCTTACCGATGATCCCGGGTGGCCAAACCGTGCGGGATATCATTAAGGAATAATGCCACAGAATTTATGAGAATGAAGGGTAATGCCATGGCAACGGTTCCCACTGGAATTCTCGATCAACTGCTTGATTCTCTCACCCACTGTTTTACGCCTGCGGTGGCTGAAGAAGTAGTAAATCTCCGTTACGACAGCCAAGTTCAGAAAAAGCTTGATGACTTGCGTCATAAAGCTAACGAAGGATTGCTCTCGGCCTCCGAACGCAAGGAATACGAGACTTTTGTTGAAGCAGTCGACTTCATTGCAATTTTACAGGCAAAGTCTCGACAATTGCTTCACGAGAAAGCAGCTGATTGATGGAGGCCTCACTCAAGCAATTCGTTCGGCAGCGAGCGAATTTAGCTGCGAGTATTGCTTGATTCAAGAGAACACATTAGCGGAGATCGTGTTTCATGTTGAACACATCATCGCCGTCAAGCATGGTGGCAAGGACGAGTCCGAAAATCTGGCACTGGCCTGTGACCGCTGCAATTTCCACAAAGGGCCGAACCTAGCGGGGATAGACCCCGTGTCTGGCCAAATGTCAGCTCTGTTTGATCCGCGCAGTGACGTCTGGCCTCAGCATTTTGAGATG
>JBGTEU010000708.1:0-3107 GCA_041747595.1 Bythopirellula sp. | reverse complement strand
TGCAGCGACTAGCTGCTGCGGCGAATGACTTACGCGAGTTTAAAGCAATGCAAACTGTTGCGCTCGAAAGTGGACTCTACGATGTGATCGATCGTTGGATCGGCGCAGAATATATCTCCGAGGATAATAAAGAGTATCAACAGTTGATCTCCAATGTGCCTCGGATGAATCGCAACAGGTGAGTGATATCTAGTCGCTGACTTCAACTAAAGCTGGGGACGCGGCCTTTGCCGTGCGAGGTAGACATTGCCGTGTCCAGCTCCGCGGTGGTCGCGTCCCCGATAAAATTCGAGATTAGCATAAATAGTTAATGATCGGTGCAAATATGACTTCATTATTACAACATTCGGGTCCTACGATCGCCGCGATTCTGGGGCTGTTGACCTTCGCTTGCTCGCCATCGCCCCGTGACGGTCGGCTGCCGCCGTCGGCTGTGATTACAGATTGCGGAGCCGTTCGGGCGTGAGTTCACGTAAGCTGTCGACCACCAACAGCGCGTGAGCGAGTTCCTCGCGGGTGGCCGTGCCGGTGAGGGCGACGCTCGCCATACCGGCGCGATTGGCGGCTTCGATCCCCGCCGGGGCATCTTCGATCACAACGCACTCACCGGGTTCCGCGCCCAAACGCTCCCCCGCAATTTGAAATACCTGGGGATCGGGCTTGCCGCGGGTCACGTCGACTCGCGTCACCACCGCGTCGAAGTATTCGGCACGGCCAAGAAGCTCGAGCGTCAATGCAATATTCTCCATCGGACCCGAGGAACCGACCCCCAAGTGCAGGCCGGCATCGTGCAGAGCGTCAACAAGTTCAACGGCCCCGTCGATCGCGGGAAAGCTCTCACGAATGATATCGCGATAAAGCGCTTCCTTGCGATCGTCCCACGCGCGGATTTCGATGTCGGTCAGGTCCGCGCCGTACAAGGCGGCGATGATATCGTGGCTGGTTCGGCCAAACGTTTTGCGAAATTCCTGCTCGGTGAACGACGCTCCGTGCTCGGCAAACATCTGAAGCCAACTCTGGAAGTGGGCTTGGTATGAGTCGATCAAAACGCCGTCGACATCAAAAATTACCGCGGTACGAGTCATACGTTGCCAACTAAAAATGATTGCTTTGCAAAAGGATAAATATATGTAATCATACATGTCATTGAATGGAAGGGAGACCCTCAATGTCATCATCTGTATCAATAGATACTGCACTACTCGCAGAGGCAATGGAATTAAGCAAGTTGCCGACGAAGATTGCTACAGTGAACGAGGCACTCCAAGAATATATTCTTCACCGCAAACAAATGAAGGTTGTCGAGCTGTTTGGAACAATTGATTTTGATCCCACTTACAACTACAAGAAGGAGCGTCATCGCAAAAGGCCGCGTAGTTAGTGAAGTCCGGCAAACTCAAATTGTTTTCGCGATATAACTGCCTTCTTTTGTCCTTGTCATCAACGACACCACCACCAACGTCAGAAAGCCCAGTGGAATTGTGACAATCCCCGGTTGGCTGAAAGGCACAAGGGCCTGTTCGGCGGGCCAGCCATAGACGGCGGCGAACGTGTCGCCACTTGCTAGAATCCAAGCGAGCGAGCTGATCATACCCACCAAGACCGCGGCGATAATCCCTTGCTTCGTCGTTCCTCGCCAAAAGAGCAGCATTACCAGCGATGGCAAATTCGCGGACGCCGCCACGCTGAACGCCCAGCCGACCAGATAGCTGACGTTGAGTTTCTGGAACAGAATGCCGAGCACAATCGCAAGGCAGCCGACGCCGACGGAGGCAATTCTTGCGATGCGAACCCGCTCGTGATCCGTGAGCTTTTCGTCGGTAAAAAGCGAAATGAGATCGTGCGCCACGGCGCCTGCCGAAGCCAAGATCAGGCCACTCACGGTACCGAGCACCGTCGTGAATGCGATTGCCGAGATCATGGCAAACAAGGTTTCATCCAAACCACGGGCCAAAAGCGGGGCGGCCATGTTGCTGTCGCTCACGTCGAGCGTGCCGCTGGTCATCGCACCTAAACCCATGTAGAGCGTGAGCACATAAAAGAAGCCGATGCAGGTGATGCCGACGATCGTGCTTTTCCGCGCGGCGGCGGCGTCTTTGACAGTGTAGTAGCGAATCAAAATGTGGGGGAGCGAAGCCGTGCCGCAAAACAGGGCGAGCATCAGCGACAGAAAATTCAGCTTGTCGGAAAATTTGTCGCTGCGAATTCCCTTGAAGGTGGGCGACTCACCAGGACGGAGAACCTGACTGCCGGGAGTCGGCTTTGGCGAGTAAACGGTAATTGTTTCGAGAGGAGCCGTGCTCTCCGTTTGATGCGCTATTCTGCGACTCTGCCAGAGCACCACCTCGCTCCGCTGCAAAGTGCTGAAAAACGAGAGCGGACCCAGCGGACCGGTCGAAGTTTTTCCATCGGGCAGTTTACTCAAGTAACCCACCGGGCGCAACGACCTTTGCCCCTCACCGGTCCCCTTGGGCAAGCCGTTGACCTGCACCTCACCGTTGCCGAGTTGCATAACGGTTTGTGATTCGACGAGAAATACTTCACCGTTTTCGCGTTCCTCGATCAACCAAAAGATGGTTTCATCGGTATTCGTGTCGCGCGTACGCAGAAACGGTGGAAAGCCAAGCTCGCCCCCCGTGTCGAGCAGTTCGTGATCGGCCAGTTCCGCCAAGCCGCTAGCGGCATCGGGGAGCTCACCGACGATGGGACCTAGCGTGCGAAATTCGTAGCCGTCGATTCCACCGGACTTTACCGTGAAGCCCTCTTTGAGCACCATGACGGTAAGCACGGTGCTGAAAACGACAAGCAGGCCTCCCTTGAGAAATTGCACCCACGTGGTCGAAACCATCCCCGCGGTGACGACGATCACGATCACCGTCGCTCCCACCAGCACAACCCCCGCCCAGTGGGGCAGACCCAACAGTGGCTGCACCAACACGCCGGCACCCACCATCTGCGGAATCAGGTAGAACACGCTCACCGCGAGCGTGCTCACCCCCGCGGCGAGTTGGATGCCACGCGATTGAAAACGGGCGTTGAGCGCGTCGGCAAACGTGAACTTGCCGAGCCGCTTGAGCGGTTCAGCGATCACGAACAGCGCGACCACC
>JBGTEU010000707.1:0-4405 GCA_041747595.1 Bythopirellula sp. | reverse complement strand
TGCGAGCCATCACCGCTTGACCGTCGCGGAGCACCGTCGAGGTTAAAAATGGCGAGACCCGGTGATAGGAATGGGAACTGTCGCTCCGCGAGGCGACCACGTCCAGCTCATCCCCTTTGCGTTTGCCCGAGCCATCGTGCGAACGGAGCAAAATCGCGCCGGCGTCGACGTTCGTGCCTTCGAACAAACCGGTGAGCGCCACATTCGCCAGCGTCACCACGTCGGTGGACTTGGCCAGTTCAAACGCCAGTCGACACAATTTCGCCGCGGCGCGGCCCACCTTGGGAAACAGTTCATCGCTTTCGTCAAGCGACGGTTCATCGAGAAAGCGGCTTTGATCCTTGCGATGGGTAATCGTGGTCGGTTCGAACGCTTCGAAGATGCTGTCGTCGTCGCCGTGTCCCGCGGTGACGGCATCGGGATCGGACACGGCTTTCGATGATTTCAACAGACTGCCGGTGTCGGGGAACGCTTGCGACAATTCATGCACGAATGCCAGGTGCGAGTTCCCAATCTGAATGATGTCGCCCGGTTGAAGCTCATAATCTCGCGAAACCTTCTCGCCGCTGACGAGCGTGCCGTTGCGGCTTTCCAGGTCGCGGAGGATCCACTTTCCCTGGGCGAAAAAAACCTCGGAGTGGTTGCGGCTGCAGCGCTCGTCTTTGACGACCACCGTGTTGGTGGGGGCCCGCCCCATGGTTGCCGACTCGCCGGGGGTGAGCCGGATAACGTCGGCCCATTTCGAGCCATCGCGGATTATCAGATAAGCATTCATGCGGTACGTGGGATTTCGGGGATGCTGAACAAATCTATTGTACCCCATTAGGTGCGGATCGTCCGCCGTACCTATTGCCGTACTTAATAAGGAGAGGCATGAACTCAGCGTTACGCCGGGTGGATTCGCAATGGGGGAACTTGCCCGGGTTGGGAAGAGATGCCCTCAGAACCCGCATAAACCGGCTGGCTCGGGACCAAGGCCGCAAGAGTTGGGCTGTTTCCGCCAAAAATCAGCGTTGCCAAAGCGGGGAACTGAGGCAAAAAGTGTTGAATATCAACAGTTTAGCGACTAGTCTGGAAGATATTGGCGGCACGCTTTCTGAGCAAATCCTCTCGGATTGAGGCTGTCGGTTTGTATGAAATAAATGAATGCCGAAGGGGCGTGCGCGAGAGCCCACTCGCGACGGCAGGATTACGACGATTGGGTCTTGGAGTATTAAACAGAGATGAGCAGAGCATTTTCCGTCTCGCGGAATTTTATTGTGGCCCTGAGTGTTTGTTTGGCCGTTGGTCTGACGGCTGAGCGAGCCTATGCACAAATCGTGCAACAGGCGGTCGGTGGCATCGCGGTCAACGCTGACGGCGTGATCGACGCACCCACCGTCGAAGACCAAGCCGCGCTCTCCCAATTGCGCGAGACCGCGCTCGATGCCGTGCCGCAAGATTTGCAAACGTTCACCGATCTCCGTGCGGTTTCTCTAAAACAACTCGAAGCGCAAATTGCCGAGCACCTTGCGGCGGGTAAAGTCCTTCCCGAAGCGGTGCGCTATCTGGCCGGTTTGCAGCGCGTGGAATATGTCTTCGTGTATCCTGAGCGGAACGACGTTGTGATCGCCGGTCCGGCCGAGGGATGGCGCGTTGATTCGCTGGGCAATGTCGTGGGTGCCACGACCGGTCGCCCCGTATTGTTGTTGGAAGATTTGATCGTCGCCTTGCGGACCCGCGATACGGTGCAACTCGAAGCGATTTCTTGCTCGATCGATCCCACCGCCGAGGGAATGCAGCGTTTAAATGCTTTGTCCCGCCAACTCCGCCAGATGGGTGATCCCGAGACGACGCTTGCCGCCATGGAAGAGGCGCTGGGGCCTCAGGTGGTAACGGTCTCTGGCGTGCCACAGACGAGCCATTTTGCTCGCACGTTGGTCGCGGCCGATTTCCGCATGAAACGGCTGGCGATGGGATTTGAAGAATCACCCGTTGCCGACATGCCGAGCTTCATGGATATGCTCGCCACAAGCCGTGGCAGCCAAAGTGCGACGCCCCGTTGGTGGTTGGCCCCCAAGTACGAACCACTCGCGCGTGATGCCGAGGGGTTGGCCTGGCAACTTCGCGGACAGGGAGTGCAGTGCATGACCGAGGATGATCACTTCAATGCCGAGGGGAAACGGGAGAGATCGAGCAAGGCGAGTGGAATTGCGGCTAAATGGGCCAACACGCTCACCGAGCGATACACCGAGCTTGCCGATCACGATTCCTCGTTCGGCCAACTGCGCAATGCGATGGACTTGGCCGTCGTGGCGGCTTTGTTGGACAAGGAAGGCCTGTTGGTGAAGGCGGGCTTGGAACTGCCAAAACTGACTCACGAAGTCGCTCTGAGTGAATATCCGGCTCCCCGGGAATCCTCGTCAAAAGCGAATTTCGTTCGCCGCCGCGGTGACTTTGTCATCAGCACTTCGGGGGGCGTGCAGATCGTGCCGTGGCAATTGGTCGAGCAGATCGAGGAAGTCGCAACGGTGGGCGCGGTCCGCGAGAAGCTCGCCGCGCCGAGTGGTGCGTGGGTTTGGGAGTGAGCACCCGTCCCATCGCTTAACCGCAAGCGACGGGTGAAATTGGTTAGCTATCCCATGAGTTGCTCGGCGTGATAAGCTGGGGTCATCAACTTGCCCCCCAGCCCCCAACTCCCCGTCCCTCTCATGCCTTGGCAACCGCAATTTCTGTTCGTCTCGTGTCAATGCGGGGCCGAGAATGCGCTCAAGCAGGAGCTTGCCGCGAGTCACCCCGAATTGCGGCCTTCTTTTTCCCGGCCCGGGTTTGTGACGTTCAAATTTAGCGAGCCGTGCGAGACGCCCGATCAATTTCAATTGCGCAGTACCTTCGCCAGAACGTGGGGATTTTCGCTAGGGAAAGTGACCGGCGGGACGGCCCAAGAATTGGCCCTGGCTAGTTGGCAATCGCCCGGGGTCGGGGAAATGCTCGTGGACCGCAAACTGAGCGACCTGCACGTTTGGGAGCGCGACCGTGCGGTTCCCGGTGAAGATCATTTCGAGCCTGGCCCGACGGCGCTCGCCGCGGAGGTCGATGCGGCGCTGCGTGCTGCCTCGCCGGTGGAAACTTTGCGAGCGCATACCTACGCGTCGCAAGGAGCGAGCCAACCGAACACGTGGGTTTTCGACGCTGTGATCGTTGAGCCTAGGGAGTGGTGGCTTGGGGTGCATCAAACGACCCGCCGGGCTGCCTGCTGGCCGGGAGGAGTGCCACGGATCGTGCCACCAGCGGACATGATCAGCCGGGCCTATTTGAAAATGGTGGAAGCACTCGAGTGGTCGGCACTTCCCATTGCACGGGGCGAAGTGTGCGTGGAACTAGGATGTGCCCCCGGTGGAGCGGCGCAAGCACTGCTGGAACGGGGATTGTTCGTCATCGGTATAGATCCCGCCGAAGTCGACCCTGCCGTGGCCGCGCATCCGAATTTTCTGCACGTGCGACGGCGCAGCACCGACGTGCCCAAGAAAGATTTCAACCGCGCCCGCTGGCTGGCGGTGGATATGAACGTGCCCCCGTCGTATACGCTCGATGCAGTGGAGGACGTGGTGCTCAACAAGACGGGTTCGATCCGCGGAATGGCGCTAACGCTCAAGCTGGCGGAATGGTCGCTGGCAGCAAGCGTGCGAGAATTCGTGGATCGGGTGCGAAGTTGGGGCTACCGCGACGTGCGGGTGCGGCAACTGGCATTCAATCGACAGGAAATCTGTCTGGTAGCACTCCGAAGTCGCGCGCAGCGCCGGATTAAACGTGGTAGCACGCAACGTCGTGTCCGCACCGATTCGGCACATCCCGGCGTGCCGGGGAAGAATCATCTGACCACGGAAGAGTCCTAGCCGCGAGCGGCAGCCTAGGGTGAAAGGCACCGCCGGCTGCCGCCTGCGACTATTAAATGAGAGCGCAATATCTAGTAAATGGATTCAGCTGCCAGCACAAATGGCGGTAGGTTGCCGGTGCTAGCGTGGCCAAGCGAGCTTGACGCCCGGGGGTGGGAAAAGTACGAATTGGGCCGCGAAAACTGTGAATCGGTCGCAGAAACCCGCGGTGACCCCCCGCCCGCCCCAGGCTCTCTCGTGTTGCGTCGCTCGTTGCCGTTACTCGTGGCAATTGTTGGTTGGTTGGTTTGCACCAATCCGCTTGTGGCTCAGCGCGTGCAATTTCCGACGGCCGCGCCCGGCTACACTTCCCAGGCACCGGCCTATCAAGCCCCGGCCTTTCAGCCAATTACGCCCCCATCAACGCCCGCCATCACGCCGACGTTTGATCCCTACAGCAATCCGCTACTGGGAACGCCGCCTGCGGATATTCCTTACACTGTGACTCCCCAGTTTGGTCAGCCAGGTTACCCCCAGCCGGCTTATCCGCA
>JBGTEU010000706.1:0-2914 GCA_041747595.1 Bythopirellula sp. | reverse complement strand
GGCGGGCGCGTACGACGGAAGGATCACCATTCCTGGCGGAATACTTGAGAAAGGGTTTTATGATGAAAACGAGATATTTGACCTCAATCGCGCTTGCCGCTTTGCTGGCAGGCACGATTTCTACCGCGAACGCGGCTGTTGTTATCTCTGGTGTCGTTGACGGAAACGAAAGCGGTGGTATTCCAAAAGGAGCGGAGTTGGTGGCTCTCACAGCAATTCCGGATCTTTCGATTTACGGAATTCAGAGGTACACAAATGGCGCCGGTACGCCGTCATCGCTTACCCAGCTTCCGGCGATAGCGATGAACGTAAATGATTTCTTTTACATCACCGGCACCACAACGAGTGATGTGTTTTTTACGGACAACAGTTTTGTCGTTGGGCTTTCGAATCAAGGGGTCTTGAATGTCAACGGGGATGATTTGCTTCAGATTGTACTGTTCGCCACCCCTACAACGGTGATCGATACGTTTGGGCTTCCTGGCCAGGGGGATACGAATTTTTATGAGAATTCCATCGCCTATCGCAATCCAAGCAGTCAGTCACCTGATCCCACTGGTTCCACTGACGCAGCGGATAATTTTACGATTACAGCGTGGGTGGATTCTGCGGACTTTGGAGACACTTTTGGGACCTTCAATGTGGTGCCGGTTCCCGAGCCCTCCACGTTCGCGCTGGGTGGCGTTAGCCTTGTCGCCCTTGCGGGCATCGCTCGGTCTCGTCGCAAGCAGGCCTGAGCCGTTCGCTCCTTGACTGAACGTTGAAACCCCCGGCCCTCACTCGGCCGGGGGTTTTTTTGCGCCTTCGGGCCTCTCGGCTCGATACTCAGGACGCCCGCGCGCCGCTCGGGCGAATCGGAGGGGCAACCCAAACGATCCGGCTACCTCCAGCGGCTCGCCCGAAGCCATGGCCATGCGATTCTCTTTTTTTGCATGACGTTGCGTGCCCAGGCCAGCTTCGATTGACCCGGCTCCGTGCCAGAAGAACATCATCAGGGTGCCCTCTCGGACCGGCGGAATGCAAGGCCGCTGACAATGCCGAAAGGCCATGGTTTCTAACATCATCCGAATGAAGGCGATGCTCTACTGCGCACGCGGTCCGGCTCAACTTCCCGACATCGGCCAAGAGACAACCACCTGACGGTGCTCGCTCGAGACCTACGCGTATGGGTCGCCTTCGAGGATCGTCCTGAACCCCGAGCAGTACTCGAGGAAACGGATTCTTGCCAAGGACGGCAATCACGTCGGTCTATCGGCAACATCATCATTTTTTGATTCCATCCAGAGGAAAACGGTCATGAAAATCAGTCGAATCAACATCGTGCAGGGCCTTTTGGCCTGCGTGCTGGCAAGTGTGCCAGCGTTTGCGGAGGCACAGACGTCGTTCACAAGCACGGCAGCATCAACGGCGTGGAACGCATCGCGGTGGAATAATTCAACAGACGGGCCCACGTACACGTCAACATTCACGGCCAACAACGCGGTCAATTTCACGTCTGGCAACTACACCTTTGCCGGCATGGGTGCATCGACCAACGTCGGCAACGTCACACTCGCCCCTGGCGTGTATGTGAACTTCCCCTCGATCGGCAGCACGTATGCCACGGGTGGCTTGGTTCGAACGATCGACGTGGGTGCCGGCGCAACCCTCGATTTTCAGGGCCAATCGTTTTCAACGGCGGCTGGCACTGGATTCATCAAGAACGGAAGCGGTGTCCTCGCTCTTTCCGGTAACACTTACACCGGCGGGTTCACGGTCAACAATGGCACCGTCATCCTCCGTGGTGTGAATGCGATGGGCGGTGGAGCAAGCAATGTGCTGAATTTGAACGGTGGCGTCGTGGCCGGCAGCGGCTCCCGTACCCTCACGGCAAAGTATGGCGGCGGCATCAACATCGGCGGCAACGTCCAGTTCGGTGAGCTCGCCGCAAATGTTTCCATCGCCAGCGACTCTGCAAACCTCACGTTTGACAACGACATGAATTTGGGCGGAGGAGCTCGCATCCTCACGCTCGGAAATGGTGGGAATATGGGGTTCGGAGGCGTGATCTCGAACGGCTCGCTCACCTTCGCCGCGACTGCGGGAGGGACCGGTCGATTCGATGTTACGAATGCGGCCAATACCTTCACCGGCGACATCAACATCAACGGCGGTGAAGTTCGGTTTACGGCCGATGGCAGCATGGGCAATGCCGCGAACGACATCATTATCGATGGTGGCCGCTTTGCGACGTTGAGCGGTGCCACCTTCACGCTCGGGGCCTCCCGCGATGTCTTTGTTGGCGACGGCGTGGGCACGAGTATCAGCACCCCTGGCTCTGGCGTGTTCACGATCAACGTTGGCATCCAGAACAAGGCCAGCGAAACCGGCTCATGGGCCAAGCAGGGTGGCGGCACCCTCCAACTCGGCGGTGTCAGCACCTACACGGGCAGCACGGCGATCAACAACGGCACGCTCCAATTGACAACCGGCAATGACCGGTTGCCCACGGGCACGGTTTTGAGCCTTGGCCAGGCCGCCAGCAGCAACGTCGGAGCATTCGATCTCAACGGGTTCAACCAGCAGGTAGCTGGATTGAATTCGACCGCGGGCACGAATGCCAGTGCTTCGGTGAACAACACCATCACGTCGGTCGGTGCCGCAACGCTGACCGTCGCGGGCGGGGGCAGCTATGGCGACGGTACCGACGCCAATTCCGGCCTCATCACCGGTGCGATCAGTCTCGTGAAGTCGGGTTCCGGCACACTCACGTTGGGCGATGTCAACACCTACGCCGGCACCACCTCGATCACCGGTGGCACGCTGGCGATTGCTTCGACCGGCAGCATCAATGGCTCATCGGGCGTGACGATCAATGGCGGCGAGTTGAAATACAACGGCTCGGCCTCGCTGACCGCGCCGATCACGTTCACCG
>JBGTEU010000705.1:0-2190 GCA_041747595.1 Bythopirellula sp. | reverse complement strand
CCGCGGGTTCTTGATTCTCGGCATGTTGCACGCGCGTTGGATCGGGCGCCAGCGTCGCCGGCGCCGCCACGGCGAGCGCGCAAGCGGTCTTCACATAGAATTGCTGACCCAACGGTGAAACCGGCGCCGTGGTGATCCGCTCCGAAAATCCTTTGTGGTCGATGAACGCGATATCGAACACGCGTAGTCCGCCCGTGCCGCACGCCGCGTAAAGATACTCGCCCCGCGCGAGCAAACTGCGAATCGACGGTTTTTCGAACGGATGCAGGATTTGCTGACCAATATCGCGGCCCGGGTGTTCGTGGGCGATTATAATTTCCCGGTGGTGTTCGAGGTGTTTGCGATAATTTTCGGGAAACGCGAGTTTGTGCAGCGTGCTGCCGATCACGGCCTGCGGCTCGTCGCGTTCGGTGACTTCCACCGCTTCGAAGCCATGTTCCCCCGCTGCCACCCAAGCGAAACGGCCGATGAAATTCACGTAATTGGAACCCTGCATCAACAGCGACGCCATCCAGGCGTTGTTGTCGTTGGCCGCCGAGAGATGGCAGTCGGTACACATCTTGGTTTCGCTCGGCAAATGGCGATGCACGGCCGGGTCGCGCAGCTCCGCGAGATGGGGCGGTCCGCCGCGAACCGTGTGCGGCACGTTGGTGCTGAACGCAATGCCACTCAAGCCGTCACCGGAAACCGTTTGCTGCTGCGTGTAAATGGACTCCCGCTTGTCGTTGTAACTGGTGACGTGGATCGCGCACGCACTGCGGCAGGGGCCGATCCGATTGCCGGTCGCCGTCCCGTCGCGGGCGAGCATGTACACGTCGTCGCGCAACGTTTGGAAATTGTAAGAAACATAATTCCGCGAAACGTCCCCCTCATTATGCAGGCTCGGCATTTTTATATTGGCCTTCTGCGGCAGGTGACAACCGAAGCAGCTTGTGTTCCACGAGGAATGGCAAGCGATGCAACTCATGTTGTCGTTGGCGTGGGCACACTTCGATTCGTCACCCTCGGGCACGTCGCCCCACACGAATTTCCCATTGTCGTCGAACCGCACGGTTTTCGAGAGGGCCGACTTCTCATTGTAATGCCGATGCCCCGGCGTGATCGTGTGCTTCACCTGCATCACTTCCCAGTGCAGGTTTTTGTCGACCATCGAGTTTTGAATCAACTTGTCGCCGAGCTTTTCGAACAGCCGTTTGCCGAAGGGGGTCCGCTTTTGCGACATGTCCATCCCACCCTCCGCCGCGGCGGGACCCGAGGTTTTCAGCGTCGCGAGTGCCGTCGTCGTGCCGTGGCAGTCGATGCACTGGATTTCGCAGGCCGCGCGGACTTCGCCGTAAACCTTCGTGTCGCCATGCACGTCTTGCTCGAAGTGGCAATCGACGCAGTGCATTCCCTTTTCCAAGTGGATGTCCATGTAGTGAACCGGCGCCCCTTCGCGGTGCTTGCCGACTTCGCGTTCTTCTTCGCTGGGGGGTTCCATTGCGGCCATGAGCTGCTCGGTCTGTACGTCGACCAACTTATCCCCGCGAAAATCGAGCATGTTCCCCTTGCGGTCCTTTTTGTAAACCGCCCGAAAGACCCAGCCATGCCCATGAAAATCGGCGAACTGCGTGTGCTTTAAATGCGGGTTCAGGTTCACGACGTTCTTGAGAAACTCGGGATTGGACCACAGCCCCCGCGCGGCGGCTTCGTCGGGGTTCGACATCTGCGCCCGCACGAATTGCTCGGCGGTGACATCGCGCTGCTTCTTGGGGTACATCAACTCGCCGTCGGTTTCGTTGTCCCACCACATGTAACCCAAATAGGTGTTGAGGACGCTGGTCCCCGGGTGGACATGGCAAACGATGCATTGGCTCGTGGGGGGTGCCGCGGCGAACTTGTGGACGATCGGATGCCCCGGTTCGTCCTTGGGAATCATCGGATCGGGCGAGTGGCTCATCCCCTCGTTGCCAAACACATGGTACGGCCCCGAATGAATCGGCGAGCGGTCGTTGGCATAAACGACGTGACAGGCCGAGCAACCACTCGAGCGATAATCGCCCGCGTGATCGTTGGTTCCCAAGAAATTCAGCGTCGGATCCAAGAGTCGCGTCTTTTGCAAACCGATCAACACGGGATCGGTGCGGTTGATCGTGCCGAGCCCGCGGTTGCTCAAGCGTTGGCGGGGCCGCCCCGGTTCTTCTTCGCGTT
>JBGTEU010000704.1:0-1584 GCA_041747595.1 Bythopirellula sp. | reverse complement strand
CAGGAGCGGATAGCAGGAATCAAGTCCTCTATCGCGCGACGAATGGAAATCTTGGATGAAGTGATCTCACTGCGAGATACCCAAGGTCTTGCCGCCGCCCAGGAGGTCATCCGTAGGCATCGCGGCAAGCAAGAAATGGATTTGGCGCGAGAAAATATCAACGAGATGATGCAAATCGAGCGCGCACTTCTCTTCCAGCGCTCGCAAACGAGTCGCCGAAGCTTTCAAACCGCCGTTACGAGCGGCATTATCTCCGCGCTGCTCGGCGTGATCGCCGTCGGAATGTTGTTTTACTTCGTGGCACTGAGCATCCGCGATCGGGACCGAGCCGCGGAGATTATTCATCGCGAACGTGAGCAATTGGAAATTACTCTCAAAAGCATCGGCGACGGCGTGATCGCCACCGATCCGCAGGGTCGTGTGACGATGCTGAACCCCATCGCCGTAGAATTGACGGGGTGGACCCAAGAAGACGCCACGGGGCAAGACTTGGTGACCATCTTTGATATTGTCAACGAGACCACCGGCGAAACGGTCGAGAACCCGGCCTTGCGAGCGCTCGAGCAAGGCACGATCGTCGGGCTTGCCAATCACACGGAACTGATTGCTCGCAACGGTAGTCGCCGTGCGATTGCCGACAGCGCGTCACCAATTCGTGGCTTGAGCGGCGATATTCACGGTGCCGTCTTGGTCTTCCGCGACGTGTCGGAAGAACGCAAAGCTGAAACTGCGTTGCGGGAAAGCGAGGCCCTGAAAACGGCGATTCTCGACACGGCCCTCGACGCAATGATTACCTGCAATCATGAAGGCCACGTCATCGAGTTCAATCCCGCGGCCGAACGGATTTTCGGTTACGCGCGCCACGAGGTACTTGGAAAGGACCTGGGCGACTTGATCGTGCCCGCCGGTCTGCGCGAACGCCACAAGGCGGGTATGATTCGGCATTTGGAAACGGGGAGATCTTCAATCCTCAACAAGCGACTCGAACTGCCCGCCCTGCGAGCCGACGGTACCGAATTCCCCGTGGAGTTGGCCGTCACGCGGATCAATGGCGAGGGGCCGCCAAAATTCACGGCCTATCTCCGCGACATTACCCTGGAGAAAAAAGCGAAGGCCGAACTTGCAGAGCGAATGCAAATGTTGGCCGAGAATCGCAAGCTTTTGGAGGTGACGCTTGGCAGCATCGGCGATGCGGTGATGACGACCGACGCTGATGGAAATGTGACGTTCCTCAATGGGATCGCCCAGCAGCTCACGGGCTGGGGCCGAGAAGAAGCCTTGGGAGTACTGGCAAGCAGGGTGTTCCATATTGTCAACGAGTCTACCGGCGAGGTCGTGGAAAGTCCCGTCGAGAAAGTCCTCCGTGAAGGAATTATCGTAGGGCTGGCCAATCATACCGTGCTCATCGCCAAAGATGGCACTCGCAGTCCGATCGATGACAGCGGGGCACCGATTGTCGTCGACGGCAAGACCGTGGGGGTGGTCGTCGTATTTCGCGACGTTGCGGAACGTCGCCGGGCCGAATCAGAATCGCAGGAGTCGCGGCAATTCTTGGTGGAGTCGCTCGATGCGTTGCCGGCCCAC
>JBGTEU010000703.1:0-1958 GCA_041747595.1 Bythopirellula sp. | reverse complement strand
GCCGTGTTTTGCGTTAGGCTTAAGATTGCCGCCTTCGAGGCGGAATAAGTGTAAACCTTCGAAAGAGGCAAAAAGCAGGTGACGCTGCCAAAATTAAGAATCGAGCCCCCTCCGTTTTCAATCATGTGGGGAATAAAGGTTTGGCAAGACAAATGGGTGCCAATGAAATTGGTATCGAGGATGCGATGGGCTTCGTCCTCCGTAATCTCCAAATACGGGGTCGCCGAGTTGACACCCGTACCATTGACCAGGGAATGAACGCGGCCATGCTTGGCCACCACCGTATCGAGCAACTTCTGCAAGGACTCACGCGAGGTGGCATCGACTGGCACGAACGAAGCCTCGCCGCCGAGTTTTTCTATTTCGGCCACTCGTTGCTGGCCCCGTTCCTCGCTGCGGCCGGACACGACAACATGTGCCCTCGCTTGCGCCAAGCCATCACACAATGCACCACCCAAAACCCCCGTACCGCCAATGACGACGCAAACTTGTCCGTCGAAGCCAAATTGCTTTTGAAGAAACTCGATTGCCATGCCATGCTCGGTGGGTTTTGTGAAGGGTTGTTTCGATTTGCGGAATGCAAATCAATCGGCGGGCTGCTTACGAAGTTTGATCCACTCGGCGTGGAAGGTGCCGGGTATGTCGACTCGCTCGAAGGTGTGGGCACCGAAGTAATCCCGCTGCGCTTGCAGCAAATTGGCAGGCAATCGTTCGCGGCGATAACCATCGTAATATGCCAACGCTGCGGAGAAGGCGGGGGTGGGAATCCCTAACTGAGCGGCGCTCGCGACGACGTGCCGCCAGCCAGCTTGGGCTTTCTGTACGGCTTGTTGAAAATAAGGGGCCAGCAACAGATTCTCCAATTTCGGATCGGCATCAAACGCTTCCTTGATGCGGTCGAGAAACACCGCACGTATGATGCAGCCGCCTCGCCAAAGTAGAGCACAGTTACCGAAATTCAGCGGCCAATCGTGTTCTATGGCAGCGGCTTGGAGTTGAACAAACCCTTGGGCATAGCTGCAAATCTTCGAGGCGTACAAAGCCTCGCGAATCTGTTCGATAAATTTCTCGCGATCACCCGTGTACTTCGACGATGGTCCCGTGAGCACTTTGCTCGCACGCACGCGAGAATCTTTCATCGCAGACAAACAACGGGCATAAACAGCCTCGGTCACCAGCGTGCTGGGGACGCCGAGATCGAGAGCGAGTTGGCTCATCCATTTGCCAGTCCCTTTCGCCCCCGCCTTGTCCATGATCTTATCAACCAAGTAGCCATCGCCGGCGTCGTCCTTAACGCTGAAAATATCGCGCGTGATTTCGATCAAATAGCTATTCAGCTCGCCCTCGTTCCACTTCTGAAAAACGTCGTACAGTTCTTCGTTCGAGAGTCCGAGCGATTCCTTCAACAGGTAATACGCTTCGCAGATGAGCTGCATATCGCCGTATTCAATGCCGTTATGCACCATCTTCACGTAATGACCGGCACCCCGCGGACCTACCCATTCACAACAGGGGATGTCGTTGTTCGGCCCCACCTTGGCGGAAATTGCTTGAAAGATCGGCTTCACGTGTGGCCACGCGGCCTCGCTACCGCCGGGCATTATGCTTGGTCCCAAGAGGGCCCCTTCTTCACCGCCAGAGACCCCCGTGCCGCAAAACAAAAGTCCTTTTTCTTCGACATACTTGGTCCGCCGCTCGGTGTCGGCGTAATAGGTATTGCCGCCGTCGATGAGAATATCGCCTGGAGAGAGCAGAGGAATCAGCGACTCCATCAGATCATCAACGGCAGGCCCCGCCTTGACCATCATCATCACTTTACGCGGCGTCTTGAGCGAACCGACTAATTCCTCTAGTGAGTGACAGCCGAGAAAATTTTTGCCCTTCGCGCGGCCCTCCATTAAATCGTCAACTTTCGCCGTCGAACGATTGAAGACCGCGACACGATAACCACGGCTCTC